>CAYJGX010000114.1:0-6352 GCA_964369795.1 uncultured Spirochaetaceae bacterium | reverse complement strand
ATGCCTTTGCGAATCGAACTACAGAATTAAATGCACTTCTTGCTAGAACCGAAGGGCAGTATTCTAAAGGTTTTGCTGGTTATAAATGGGCAATGGTAAAATCACAATTACTTATATCCGAAGACAAAAATTTAGAAGCAGCAGAGATTCTAATCGAAACAGGCAAAAAGAATCGACATCCACTTGCAACTCTTATGGTAATAAAAGCAGCTGCACTGTATGAAGATTTAGAATTAATCGACGAAGCAAAAATGGCACTCAAATATGTAGTTGATTCAAAATCAAATTCTCCATTTTATCAAAAAGCTGTTTTTAATTTAGGCCGTATTTATGAATCAGAAGACAATTTAGTCGAAGCAAAAAATATTTATTCGACAATTGCATCAGAATCAACAGACGAAGATAGTGATTTTGCAAACTTGGCTAAATCAAGAATCATTTCATTAGATATTCTTATGCAAGAAGAGGCTTCGGCTTCAATTGAGATTCAATAAGTCACTCTTTATTAAATTAATCTCTCTCTTTATGATACCAGTAGTTTTATTGCTACTGGTATCTTGTGGTTTACCTCAAGATGAATATGTTATTTTTTCGAATCTTGTTGAATATCCTAACCGTATTTTGACAGAAGAAACAATTAGTGTCATTGTTACTAATGTGGTTGAATCGCAAGGTTCAAGAGATCCCTACGACCCAACAAGAGTTAAAGGATATAATTTTTTTTATCGCTACTATTCTGAAGATGAATATATCAAACTAGCAGGTGGTGCAGATTTATTTAATGATACGATTATTCAAACGATGTTAAGTGAAGCAAAAAATAAACTAACAAAACCGAATCAAATTAAATTCTCTGAATCCGATTCATTAACTGCAATAAATACTATTTCACGACCTTATTATCAATTTGGAAGTAAAAGTTTAGATTCAAATGGAATCGCAATCGAGCCTGCTTCTCCAGATTCAGTTTTTACAGCGATAAATTTTCCTGCAACTACCGCCGATTTCTATGAAGGAAATGACTTTGCAGAAGTCGAATATCAGTTTCAAGTTCCAACGCGTGAAGTTCCATATCCTCGGGTTGTTAAATATCGACGAAATTCTAAAGTTCTTTTAGATGCAGAAAAAGAAAGTATTCAACTATATCGCCGAGTATATGATCCACTAAACAATGAATTACAAGAAAAAAATTTCTATACAATCGAATATACTCAAGAGGGTTCATCAGAATTAGTACTACCAGATGAGGATATTGCTAGTAAAGAAATTTCTAAGGATACATCTGTTTTTTATGTTGCCTATTTTGTTGCTCTCACAGGTACTCAGGTAACTCCAACAATTAAACAATTAAAATCAGAAGTCAGTTTTATTGCAGTGCAAAAGTTTACTGCAATTGATATGCAACAAAATCTATTAGACTAGTAGGAGAATATATGAAGTTAGGCGAATTATTATTTGTTAGTTCCACTTATTTATTGATTGCATTATTTATTGCCATTCTCACGGTATATATTATGCGAATAAAAGTAGTTGGGAAATTTTGGATGGCGTTTCTTGTTTCTGTAATAGGAGCGGTGCTAGGTGGAGTCTTATTCGAAATTGCAAATCCAGTTATACAGTATTTAACGAATTTGAATAACCAAGTAAATATTTTCCCACCCTTGTTTTTTTCATGTTTGTTTGTCTGGTTTTTAGTGAAGTTATCAAAACGAGATAGCTAAATCTTAAACGAATAAAAAGGCGTGCTGTTTCATTAGCACGCCTTTTTTATTATTTATTTTCTAATAAATTCTTGGTGTAATTTAGTTTTCCACCCGCTATCATTACAGAAACGGCGCGGTCAGCAAGGCCGTGTAAGACTTTAAACTCAAATCCTTTGGTTTTGTTTTTTGCAAGAATAGGGTTGCCAGATTTAAGGCTATCTATTACATTTAGAAGTTCAATTTCATCGTTTTGTTCGGTCTGATCATAAACATTGCTATCTTCAAATGTAAGAGGTAAAATACCAAAATTAACAAGATTAGCTTGGTGAATCCGAGCAAAACTTTTTGCAATTACGGCTTTTATACCTAAATACATAGGGCCTAGCGCAGCGTGTTCACGAGAAGAGCCTTGCCCGTAGTTTTCTCCACCTATAATAATGCTAGCTCCTAATTTAATTGCGTTGTCATAAAAATTAGGATCTACCGCTTCATAAACGTGTTTAGAGATTTCTGGAATGTTAGAGCGAAGCGGTAAAACTTTGCTTCCTGCCGGCATGATATGGTCGGTCGTAATATTATCTTCTGTTTTTAGTACGACGGGTAGGCTCATATTGTCTGAAACTGGAGTCGCTTTGGGACACTCTTTGATATTAGGGCCTTTGACCGTTTGCATTTTTGCCGCTTCTGATGGAGATGCAGGATTGATGATCATGTTGTCATTTATTTTAGTAAAAGATGAGTAATCGGTTGTATATTTTGTAAAAATATCGCGTGGGTCAGTTATTACACCTGTTAACGCACTTGCTGCTGCCGTTTCTGGAGAAACTAAATAGACACCAGCATTTGCCGTTCCACTTCTTCCTTTAAAATTTCGGTTAAAGGTTCGTAAAGAAACAGCTTCTGAATTAGGTGCAAAACCCATTCCAATACAAGGGCCGCAAGAACTTTCTAAGATTCGAGCGCCCGCGTCTATCAGTTTAGGTAAGATGCCTGCCTCTAGTGCACTATACATAACTTGTTTAGATCCTGGAGCAATCCCTAAAGAAACCTCACTGCAAACGGTTTTCCCTTCTAAAATTTCTGCAACTGCACCTAAGTCATTTATAGATGAATTGGTACAACTTCCAATTGCAACCTGATGTACTTTTTTTCCTGCAATTTCACTAACAGCAACGACATTGTCAGGCATATGAGGCTGTGCAATCATGGGAACCACTTCGGATAAATTAATTTCTATTATTTGATCGTAGACAGCATCTGAGTCTGGTTGGAGTTCAATCCAGTCGTTTCCTCTGTTTTGTAGTTCTAAAAATTCTTTGGTAATTTCGTCGGAAGGGAAAACACTCGTTGTTGCTCCTAGTTCTGCACCCATATTAGTAATAGTTGCTCTTTGAGTGACTGAAAGTGTTTTTACTCCGCTACCATGGTATTCATAAATTTTTCCAACACCCCCTTTAACCGTTTCTTTTTGTAAAACAGTCAAAATAACATCTTTTGCACTACACATAGGTTGTAGTGTTCCAGTAAGTTTGACACCGCACACTCGTGGGTAATTAAGGTAAAATGGAGCACCTGCCATAGCACAGGCAATATCTAGCCCTCCAGCGCCAATGGCGATCATCCCTAAACCTCCGCCTGTTGGGGTATGTGAGTCAGATCCTAATAAAGTTTTTCCCGGAATCCCAAATCGTTCTAAATGCACTTGATGACAAATTCCATTGCCTGGGCGTGAAAATTTAAGGCCAAATTTGGCAGCAGCGCTTTGTAAAAAACGGTGGTCATCCATGTTTTTAAAGTCGGATTGTAAAGTATTATGATCTACGTAAGAAACAGATAATTCTGTTTGTACTTGTGGAATATCCATCGATTCGAATTGAAGATAGACCATGGTTCCTGTAGCATCTTGGGTTAGAGTTTGGTCAATTTTAATGCCAATTTCTTTGCCTTTTTCTTTTGTTCCTTCGATTAAATGATTATTAAGGATTTTTTCTGTGATTGTTAATCCCACCTTGAGTCTCCTATTTGTTTTTTTTATTATATAATATTTTTAAAATAAGTTCTATCATTTTAGGGCTTTTAATATTTCCAAAAAGGGGTTATTATATATTATGTTAACAAATAAATATTTTTTCATTTTATTCACACTGATACTTTTGTTTTCTTGTTCAAAGAAAGTAACCACTCCAAACTCAGTCAACGGGATTAATAGTGCAGGAAATTCCGATTATTCCTTTTCTTCAGAACGCGATAAATACGAGGGGTTAAGTTCGGCTCCTGTCGAAGAAGTAATCGAAGAAGAAATAGAAGAAAAGGTGAAGGAACCAGACCCATACGAAGGGATGTCTTTAGCAGAACAGATAAAAATAAAAACGAAGGAACAATCAAATTCCATCGATGAGGTATCACAAGAATCAACTCCTGCGAACACAATAAATACAGTGATACATCCTATCGGACATATAACAGAAATCAAAGATAAAAACGCAAATGTTGTTAAGCAAAAACGCATAAGCCTAACAACGACTAAGCGCTCCGATAACATTTTTTCATATAAACGAACAGCTAATAATTATTTGCCTGCAGATTACCGTATAGGATTGCTCTCGGATCTAAATTCATCAGCCTATAAAACGAAAAAAATAAATACAAATTTAACAACCTTTTTTACAGAATTAGCAGAAAATAATATCGTTACAAAAGATTTAATTTTTCCAGGTGCCTATGACTTAATCCAAAATAATTTAAGTTACTATATTGAATCTGGAGCTATCCCAGATCCACTTTTTCGTATCGGTAATCACGAATATCAAGACAAAATTACAAGGGTTAATCTTCGTTTTTATCTAAACGATGGTTCAGCCGATGGCGAAGTTATTTTAGAAGAAAATATTGCTAATGGAATTAAGAATTGGCTTATATCCGACATTCAAGTGAATTTTTCTACTTTGTTAACTCCTTATCAAGGAGTAGGTGATGCTTTTTTTCCATCCTCTTATGATTTGTTTGATTGGGAGTAAGATATGATTTGTGTGTGGATTGAATACGGTGCTTATAATGTAATTAAGAAATTACATCCTACTCATTTACTAAAGGTTCAAAATGATGTCAAAAAAATCTTTTCAATAACTAAAGATCTAAAAACATTAGAAGAGGGTGGCAATTCATTATTTATCTTCGAAGATAGTTGTGATCAATTATCGAATCTACCATCTATTTTAGCGTCATTATTAAAATTATTTGAGCTAAAAAAAGAATTTTTACAAGGAAATTTAGTCTATATTGATGTGGTTCAATCTCTAGATATTCGATCTAATTTTGAAAGAATTCAAAAATCAGTCATAAAGATTCCCCAAGATAAAGGGGTCGTTTTTAGTGAAGAATTCAATTCACTGCATAAAACCAATCTTGCACCTATTATTAAGGGTGTCTATGGGATGACTATTTCTCAAAAACGTGAATTTTTACAATTGCTAATATACTATGCTCATTTTATACTAAAAGATGTCTATTCTGCTAATCATATTGTATCGATGTTAGAAAAGGATCTATTTTCTCAAGCAATATATGAAAATGTTAACATTGATTTGTTAGAACTTCGAAATATAAATACACAAGCCATCGATATCTTTGACCTTCAATCAAAATTAGGTTATGAGGCGACTCTATTATCAGAATACTTTACAAAAAAACTCTATTTTGAAATGTTAGAAACTTTACCAAGTTCGTTACAAAGTTATGCTAATTTCTTTATACAATTCGCTAGCGGAATTTACAGGTTGCCAGGTATCGTTTATTTAGTGAAGATTTCTGCTTTAAACTATCAGATCGAACTATCAAAAGATATTGAGTCTCGTTTTTTACGAACACCAAATGTTAAAGAAAATCAAAAAGATTTGTTGGCAACACGAATATTAATTCGTTTTTATCATTCACTCATTTGTTGCGATTATGAAGAAGTTGTAGAGATTCATAAACAATTTATTCCTCCAGATTCTCTAAGTTCAGCTTATTTGCAATTAGAAACAAAACTAGCCATTGGAGATGCCCTAAGTACATTGCGAAATCCCAATGAAGCGATAAAGTATGCAAAAGATGTACTATATCTTGTAGAAAAAGAATCTTCATTACTTTGGTTTAATCTAAACTCAAATTATCTTATTGCTCATTGCATGCTACAAAAGAATCGACCTTTTGAATCCGAACAATATTTTAAATTTGCTTCTGATAGAAGTCGTGTTTTTGGTTGGAATGAAATATCATTGCTTTCAAATTTATATTTAGCCTTTCTCTCTTATATAAAAGGAACATTAGATATTACTCTCGTTATGATAGAAAAAATTAAAGAAAAGTTTTTAGTTGATAATCTTTCTGCTGTCTATAGATTGAATACATTATTTTTTGAAGCAAGGATTCAATTTGAATTAGGGAGTTATGAAAATTCTAAAAAAATTTTAAATAACTTAGAACAATTAGCAACCTCATCAGGATTATCCTCGTGGGTAGAGACAACGCTCAGCTGGCAAGCTCGTTCACTCATCTATCAGGGAGAGGTTAAAGAAGGATTAGAAATTCTAGAAAGTTTACGAATGACACCCGAAAATCATTATTTTTCTGCTGAAGGTTACTATTTTATTAAAGATTATCAAAAA
>CAYJGX010000113.1:0-6378 GCA_964369795.1 uncultured Spirochaetaceae bacterium | reverse complement strand
AAAGACTTAAACTATAACCTTAAATTATGAAATTTGGTTTTTGGCGTTTTTTTTTACTAATAATAATGACATCAGTTCTTCTTGTAGGAACCCTCTCATTAGCTGCAATCATTGGTTTTTCGTTTGGTTTTACAAACTCAAATAACATGCGAGACCTTCTTCAAGATAGAGAAGCTGCTGTTCCAACACAAATTTTAGATCGCAATGGAAAGTTAATATCAGAACTCGTTGGGGAACAAAAAAGAACTATTATATATTTTCACGAACTCCCAATAGAAACCGTTTCTGCTCTTATTTCTCGAGAAGACCCCAATTTCTTTTACCACTCTGGATTCTCCCTTAAATCTACCATGCGTGCCATCGTCTTTTTAGGAAAGCGCGGGGGTGGGAGTACCATTAGCCAGCAAACGGCTGGGGTTAAATTTTGTGACCGAAGAGAAATCAGCATAACACGTAAAATTAAAGAACTCTGGTATTCATTTAATTTAGAACGAGATCTATCTAAAGAAGAAATCATTCAACTTTACCTAAATGAAGTCTATTTTGGCCATAGCGCCTACGGAATTGAGGCGGCTAGCCAGTTTTTCTTTGGACACTCTGCAACCGAATTAACTTTAGCAGAATCTGCCATCATCGTAACGCCTGTTTCAAATCCACACTACTACTCGCCTCTTCGATACCCAGATACAGCTAAAAAACGTCAAGGTTTTGTTCTTTCAAAAATGGTAGAACTCAATTATGTTAGCCAAGATGTGGCAGATAAAGCCCAAGAAGAATTTTGGAATAACTTTGACCGCAATCGTTCACCAGACGAAAATTATCATGACATCAGCGGTTCTAACAACAAAGCTCCCTATTTTACCGATTATGTTCGAAGTCAACTTCAAAATATTCTAACAGGAACGGCCGATCTCTATAAAGACGGCTACATTATCGAAACGAGCTTAGATTTAGATTATCAACAATATGCCGAAGAAGCTGCAGAGATCGGTTTAAATTATGCACAAAGCATCCTAGAAACAACAAGCAACAACGATCAAGGCAATATTTCAAGACGCTATATTCCTATCCTCGATTTACTCTGTTATGCCACCAATACCCCAGGAATCGACAACTATACAGCTCGACAAAATAGAAGAGCAGAAGACAACTATGTAGATAAATACAGCTCACTTATCTCCTTACTTTCATTAACCGCTGGGAATGAAATGCTCCAAGAGACATCAAAGCAAACGACCCTTCTAAAAAATAAAAATGACATAAGAACCGAAGTTCAAACTAGTTTTATTACTATCGACAACAACACGGGTCGAATTTTAGCAATGATTGGAGGACGAGAATACGACAATCAATTTGAATCGGCTGTATTTAACCGTTCGACTATGGGTAAAATAACTCCTGGCTCTTCTATTAAACCTCTATACTACTCTGCTGCAATTTCTGATAGAATCATTACAGCTGCCACCGAACTCGACGACTCCCCTATCATTTTTCATCAAAAGGGAGCCGACCCCTATCAGCCTAATAACTATATGGATTTATGGCGAGGGCCTACCTTAGTTCGGCAAGCTCTTAAGGTCAGTCTCAATATTCCAGCAATCCAAGTTTTAGACTGGGTTGGCTACGATTCAGCAATCACAAGAATGACCGATCTACTTGGACTTCAATCTCAAAAAAATAATACCACTTTATGGCCTAGAAAACTGCCTATCGCATTAGGTACAATGCAAGTTTCTCCACTTAATATGGCAAGAGCCTATGCAACATTTGCGAACAAGGGTGTTGCTACTGAGCCACACGGCATTATGGCAATAAAAGACAGAAATGGAAACCTTGTTAGCAATTATGGTAACTACGGCTACCAAATCGAAGAAGAGGTCAGCCAAAATAGAGATGAATATCGCATCATGCGCCCCGACGAAGCTTTTATCATTCAGGACATACTTGTATCGACTTGCGCTGATCCTGGTGGCTTTCTATATTGGCGATCTAAAAACTATGACAACTACGATGGAATGCCCATGGGCGCTAAAACGGGAACCACTCAAAACTGGGAAGATGCATGGGCTGTAGGATCATCGCCTTATATGACCACAGCCGTCTGGTATGGATTTGACGAAGGGAATCAATCCTTTGGACCCCAGGGAACAGGTGCGAGCCTTGCAGGACGCGTATGGACTAACTTTATGTATAATGCTCACAAGGAACTTCCTGTTATTGAATTTTATAAACCTGAAACAGGAATTGTCGAAAAACAAATATGCGCTCGCACTGGTTATAACGCCCGTTCTTCCTGCCCAAGAGTTTTTACAGAATATTTCTTAGAAGGAACAGAACCCACATCATTTTGCCAACTATGTGCTGGAGAATCAGAACGTATACACGCAGAGCGAAATAAAATTGATTTTCTGCAAAAATTAGAAATCACCTCAGCGACCGTTGGCGTTCAAGATGAACTACACTTCCCTTCCTTAGACGACTTAGTAAACGATGCCGTTATGGATAATCCAAATAGATTCGAAAATCTCAGCAATGTTAACAATCCAACTGACCAATCCCAACCTACCGACAACACCATCATCGATTTAGACGATAGCGAAAATCAATTCTGGTAAAATTAAATAGGAGCTATAAAGTTATGCAAATTAAAATAGACGAAATTATTGTAGAAAAACGCATCCGCCAAGATTTAGGCGATCTTTCTAGTCTTGCAAAAAGCCTAGATAAGCATGGTCAACTCAATGCAATAACGATTACTCCTGAACGCCAACTCATTGCTGGAGAACGCCGATTAGAGGCAGCAAAACTATTGGGTTGGGAGACAATCAATGCACACGTCCTTTCAAAGTTAGATGCGAAAACCAAGTTAGAAATTGAATTAGCTGAAAATAGATTTAGAAAACCCTTTTTAGATGAAGAACTCCAAAAAGGATTAGCAAAATTAGAAAAACTAAGTACTCCATCATTTTGGAGTAAAATGATGGCAGCAATTAAAAAATTCTTTACAAAGATTTTTAAAAGAAGCCTATAACATCCCCATCATTTTTGGAATCCATAAGGTCAATTCTGGAATAAAAACGACTAGAATTAGTACAACAATAATCGCAAAATAAAACGGAAGAAGATAGCGTAATGTCGATTCTATGCTCGTTTTACCTACCTTACAGCCTACAAACAGAGTATTCCCTACCGGCGGCGTAATATTTCCAATACACAAATTCATGACAAGCATAATCCCAAAATGAACTGGATCCATGCCAAAGTTTTGGGCTATGGGTAAAAAGATGGGTGTAAATATTAGAATGGCAGGAGTCAAATCCATAAAGGTGCCCACCACTAGTAAGACAAAGTTCATTATTAATAAAATGATGATTTTATTTGATGAGATACTCAGCAAAAGAGAGCTAATAGCTCCTAAGATATTTGTAAAAGCCATCACCCACGACAAAATAGAGGAAACCCCTATCAAAAAGATAATAATTCCCGTCATCTCTACCGTTTGTTTTAAAATTGAAGGCATATCTTTTATTTTGATGGTCTTGTAAAAGAAAAATGATAATACAAAGGAATAAAAAACGGCTACAGCGGCCCCCTCTGTTGCAGTAAAAACGCCTCCAACTATCCCTCCAATAATAATGACAATAAGGGCCAAACTTGGAAGCGCATCAGCAAAAATTTTTAGTGCTTGTGCAAAAGGGATTTTATTATTATTAGAATATTTATATTTTTTGGCGATAAAAAGCGTGACAACCATGACTGAGAGTCCCCATAAAATACCTGGAATGTAACCAGCCATAAAGAGTGCGGCTATACTTGTCCCTCCGCTCACTAAAGAGTAAATAATGAGTGAATTACTTGGCGGAATCAATAATCCTGTAGGCGCAGAGGCAATATTAACGGCGGCGCTGTAATCTCGATTATAGCCTTCCTTTTCTTGCAAGGGTGCCATGGTCCCTCCAATGGCCACTGCAGCAGCAACCGATGAGCCACTGACCGCACCAAAGAGCATATTACCTACTACATTCGTTTGTGCTAACGAACCTGGAAGTTTTCCACTTAATATTTTTGCAAAATTGACTAACTTTAAAGCAATTCCTCCATTATTCATGATTATTCCTGCTAAAACAAAAAAAGGAATTGCAAGCAATGAGAAACTATTAATACCGGTAAAAATTCTCTGCGCGCTTGTTAAAATTGCCACATCAAAAGAAAGTGTTGATAAGATAGCTGCAAGCGCCGAAACTCCAATTGTAATTGAAATTGGAATTCCGAGCATGAGTAAAATTGGGAAGATTATTGAAAGAATGAGCGCGGTTGCGGTGGCAATATCCATTAGTTATCCTCCTTTTTATTAAAAAGGTCTATTATATTTAATATATTGTAAAGAATGAGAACTGCTCCTGAAGTAGGCAATGCCAAATATACTACCCCCATAGAAATTCCTAATGCAGGAACTAACTGCCCCATTGCAAGTGACGCAATTGATGCCCCACCCAAAATCAATACAAAGAAGGCAAATAAGAAAATAATAGTTTCGGTTAGAATAGCTAATATCAATTTTATCATAGGCGATTTATCATCAAATTTTTTACGCAGGTAAACCATTGCCATATGATCTTTTTTTCCAAAGACAAATGCAGAGCCAAAGAGAGCAAGCCAAACAAAAGCATAAATCATAAGTGATTCAGAGAGCGTGCTTGGATTATTTAAAAGATATCGTGTGAAAATTTGCCAGAGAGCCATAACAACCATAAAGAGGAGAAGCATGCTACAAAAGATCGAAATAAAGAGGTTTAAAATTTTTCGGAATTTTTGGGCTATAAAAAAAAGCATGATTAGTTCCCCTTCTCTTGAATTTGTTCATAAATATTTTTAATGATTGGATCTTGAGTTATTTCATGATGCAAAGGTAAAACTTTTTCTTTGAAGGGCAAAATCTCTGGATAATAGAATTGCACACCCATAACTTTTGCCTCTTTAACTGCAACTTGAATTTCTTCTTTCCACGCCTCTACCTGGAAGAGATTCATCTCCTTTGCCGTATCTAAAAATATCTTTTGTGTATCGGCATCAAATCCGTATAACCGCTTTGCATTCATAATCAAAATATCTGGAATAATTGCATGATGATTATAGGAAAAATATTTTGCAACCTCGCCATGTTTATTTCGGGTTAAGGCTGTTTCGTTGTTTTCCGCGCCATCGATGACTTTTTGTTGCAAGGCTGTATAGACCTCACCATAGCTCATTGGAGTGGCGGAGCCCCCTAGAAGCTCCATCATTCTGATGTTGGTAGGGCTTTGTTGGACGCGAATTTTTAATCCTTTGAGATCTTCTGGGGTCATAATAGGGTGATTCGCTTGTGTTGTATAGAAGTTGCGAGAACCTGCATCTAGCCAAGTAATACCCACAAAGCCCGCATTGCGAGTCGATTGATATACAGAGTTCATAATGTTAGGATCGTTCATAACAGAAAAAAAATGTTCTCGGCTATTAAAAAGATAAGGCAAATTAAAAACGCTGTAAGCTTTATTAAAACTTTCTAATAGGCTAATACTCCCCACTGCAATATCTATGGCGCCAGTTTGCGTTAACTCGACTGTCTCCCGCTGCCCTCCTAAGAGCTCGTTCGGGAAAACTTGAAGGTCATAGCGTTCGTTGGTTCTTTCTTCTATTTTTTGTTCGAATTGGAGTAAAGCTAAGTGGGTAGGATGTTCTTTACCTTGATTATGTGCAATACGAATAATATTTTTTTGAGATTTCGTACAAGATGAAAGAAATATTAGTATTGATAAAAAAAATAGAATAAAAATCTGATTATTTTTCATCTAATTCCTCAATTTTAAGAGATAAATAGCGAGGAGCGTTATGAAAACAGATATTTTTAACTATTTCTCGTAACTTTACTTTATCATTTGGATACTCTCCATTTTCAACAAGAGAACCAATAAAGTTAGACAAAATTCGCCTAAAATATTCGTGACGAGTATAGGATAAAAAACTGCGGGAGTCGGTTACCATGCCTATAAATTGACTAATGAGCCCTAATTGAGACAACGCCATTAAATGTCGCTCTATTCCATCTTTTTGATCGTTAAACCACCAACCTGCACCGAATTGAATCTTTCCTGCTACTTCAGAACTCTGAAAATTTCCAATTAGAGTAGCGACCACCTCATTGTCGCTTGGGTTTAAACAATACAAAATGGTTTTAGGCAACATTTTAATATTGTCTAACGAATTTAAAAAGAAGGAAATTGGTTTGGCAATTTTAGTATCGTCAATTTAATCAAAGCCAGTATCGGGGCCAAGAAAATTATGCAATCGAACATAGTTATTACCCAGTCCTCAAATATGCAGTTGCAACACAATTTGATT
>CAYJGX010000112.1:2683-6498 GCA_964369795.1 uncultured Spirochaetaceae bacterium | reverse complement strand
AGATTATAAGATTCTTTCAAATGAAACAGAGGTTTTTGCACTCGATATTTATAAAAAAGTTAGCGGGAATACAATAGAAATCATAAAAAAAATTAAAGCATTAGAAAAAAGACAAAAAGAAATTCTAGCTGGACAAATTGAATTTACGGCTATTTCCGATCAAAGTGCAAGCACAAAGATGTCTATATCGACGGTGATGACATCAGCGATTATGGGGGTCGTTTTTGCTATCATTATTATTTTTTTATTTTTGCGTGATATTCGCTCCACTCTTATTATAGCCTGTTCTTTGCCCTTGTCGATATTAATGACTGCTATTGGAATGTGGATTACAGGAAAGACACTTAATATGTTGACTCTTTCTGGACTGACGGTCGCCATTGGTATGATTGTTGATAGTTCTATTGTTGTGTTAGAAAATATTCACAATAGTTTTCGCTCAGGTAAAAATCATATAGAAGCCTCAATAGATGGCTCCGATGAAGTAGGGGGAGCGATATTAGCTTCTACCTCTACAAGTGTGAGTGTTTTTCTCCCACTAGCCTTTCTTACTGGGATAATAGGCATTGTCATGAAAGATTTGTCTATCACGATTGTTATTGCTCTTGCCTCCTCGGCACTCGTAGCTGTTGTCTTAGTCCCTTTTTTAACCTCTAAAATTCTTCGCCGAGATAAGATAAAAAAGACAATTTGGGGATTTAAGAAGTTTGACAATTTTATTGGCAACGGATTGCTTGGGTTAGAAAAGGGGTACCGACTAACCTTAGATTTTTGTTTAAATCATAGTAAGGGGACTTTAATTTGCGCCGTGGTTTTTCTTTTAGCAAGTTTTGGAGCTGTCTTTTTGTTAGGAGTCACTTTTATTCCCCCGACCGATACAGGAGAACTTGAGATTGCCATTGTGGCTCCTCAAAACTATTCATTAGATGATACTGCGCAGAAGGTTAAAGAAATACAAGAATTTATTCGTAAAAACTATGATATTATCGAAAGCGAAGTTTTTTATGCAGGGTTTGCGAGCGTTATATCTCAATATTCGGAAAAGAACAAAGCAATTGGGCGTGTTAAGTTAATTCCATATAAAGAGCGCTCCGAAACAATACATGAATTGATTAAACGAATGCAAGTAGATCTCTCTAGTATGATATCGGATGTAGATATTACTATTGTTAATGGAGGATTTGACTCACTCGTTGGTCTTGCTACAGGTGGACAAGGATTTAGAGTCAAGGTCATAGGCCCTAAGTATGAGGATGTCCTTATCACGGCACAAACGGTTCGCTCTTTAGTAAGTGTAGATGAAAATGTCAACAAAGCGGTGCTTGATGTCGAAGAAAAATCCTTTGAACTCGTCACACGATTAAAACTTGACCATATGGCTAATTTAGGAATCAGTCCCAAAGAGGCAGGTGCCGCCTTTCGTATTTTCTTTTATGGATTAGATGCAGGACATTACTTAGAGGATCAAGATTCCTATCCCATTTTTATCACTTCGGATGCCGCAGGCCAAAAGATAGACTCAGATACAATCAATCGAATTGCCTTAGTTTCCTCTCAGACTAAAGAAATCATACCTTATTCATCGTTTTCTGAAATTGAGATGATCCCCTCAATACCCCTTTTACGGCGAGAAAATCAACTCCCAACAATCGAGGTTATAGGACAACTTAATACAACCGACATTATGTCTGTTGCCACAAGGATTAATGCCCAATTTGCGACACTCAATTTGCCAGACGGTGTCGAAATAAAAATTGGGGGCGTTAATGATTTGCTTGGTGATTCGATGTCTAAAATGCTCGTTGTACTCGTTATAGCACTTTTTCTCGTTTACATGGTGATGGTCATTCAATTTGAAGAGTTTACTCAACCGCTTATTATTATGTTTTCTGTCCCGTTTTGCTTTATTGGCGTTGTATTTGGCCTCTTATTGTTTGGTTCTGATATCAATTTATTTGCAATGCTTGGTATTGTTGCTTTAGGTGGGACAGTTGTTAATAATGCTATTGTGATGGTCGATTATTTTAATGTTATTCGTAAAAAGACTCCTGAAAGAGATTTAAGGGATATTGTTATCGAAGGTGCAGTCAATAGATTACAACCCATTTTAATGACAACTCTGACAACTCTTTTTGGTGTTTTACCAATGTGTTTTGCAAAAGGAAATGGGGCTGCCTTATACGCCCCATTAGGACAAGCCATAGCCGGAGGTCTATTAACCTCATCATTAATTAGTTTAATTTTGATTCCAATTTTATTTTTTTGGTTGGAAAAACCAAATAATTATGATAAATTATACGAGGGGGAATGACAATCATGCATTTATATGAACGAAACCTAAAAGAAAATTCTAAGGATTATGCCTACAGGGTTTTAAAAGATAATATTATGTCTTTACAGTTGGTACCAGGATATATGCTAAGTGAATCGAACTTAGCCGAAAAACTAGATATCTCTAGAACGCCGATTCGAGAAGTACTTATGCGTCTTAAAAATGAAAATTTAATCGAAGTAAAACCGCAGGCAGGAACCTTTGTTTCTTTGCTAGACGAAGCATTAATAGATGATGCTATTTTTATGAGAAAAACATTAGAAGCTGCCATTTTAAAAGAAATTTGTAATAATAGAAGTGAAGCGCTTATCGACGAACTAGATAACAATGTTGTCTTACAAAGAAAAGAATTAAAATTACTAGCTAATGATAGCCACAATGAGCTAGCTTTTCATCGGTTAGATAAAGAATTTCATCGAATTTTGTTTGCTAGTGCTAATAAAATAAATATTTGGGAAAGCATTTTAAGTCTAAGTACACATTATAATCGAATGAGACAAATAGATGAAATGTCAAAAAATATTTCTAAAATTGTGGCACAGCACGAGAAACTCATTTCTATCATACGAAATAAAGAAATAGATGAAGTCGAGGATTGGGTTTATTCTCATATTGTAGAGCCAAGTAAACAGTGGGCTTCATTAAAAGAAAATAACCCAGGGATTTTAAAATATTTTAAAGTATAACTTGCCAATCCTTTAATCGTATGCTAGTATACAAGTAAGAGAGGGCTTATGGAATTACCTTTTAATATAAATTTATCAGATAAAGTGGCTGTCATAACGGGGGGGTCTGGCATTTTGTGTGGGGCAATGGCCCAGGCTTTGGCTCAATGTGGTGCTCGTGTTGCTATCTTAGGGCTTGGACAAGCCGAATGCGATGCGAAAGCAGCACAAATAGTGGCAGAAGGTGGCATTGCGGTTGGTTATGATACAAATGTCTTAGATAAAAAATCTTTAAAAACTGTTCATAATAAAATACTAAACGATTTAGGTCCATGTGATATTTTAATTAATGGGGCTGGGGGAAATCATCCAAAAGGAACAACGAGTAAAGAATATCTTCTTGCTGAAGATTTAGAAGATCAGTCATTAACTTCTTTTTTTGATTTAGATGTGGAGGGAGTATCCTTTGTATTTGACCTTAATTTTATGGGAACAATGCTTGCAACTCAAGAATTTTCTAAAGATATGATCAATAAAAAAGGGGCGACGATTATCAATATTTCCTCAATGAATGCTTTTACCCCATTAACAAAAATCCCCGCCTATTCTGGTGCAAAGGCGGCTATTAGCAATTTTACAAAGTGGCTAGCAGTTCATTTTTCTAAGGTTGGAATTCGCGTCAATGCGATTGCACCAGGATTTTTCGTTACGGCACAAAATGAAAAGCTCCTCTTTGACGATAAAGGAGAACCAACCGAGCGGAGTCATAAAATTTTAAATAATACGCCTATGGGGCGCTATGGCAAGACAGAGGAACT
>CAYJGX010000112.1:0-2673 GCA_964369795.1 uncultured Spirochaetaceae bacterium | reverse complement strand
TTGGGGCACTTTTATTTTTAGTTTCGTACGAGGCCTCGTCATTTGTAAATGGTATAGTCTTGCCTGTTGATGGTGCTTTTAGTGCTTATTCGGGTGTTTAGGGAGTCCATTTATGATACTAGATTTATTAAAAGAAGAGGGAATTGTTGCTGTGATACGCGCTAAGGATCACAAAGAGGCTAAAGAATATATTGAAGCATCTATCAGAGGTGGAATTAAAGCCATAGAACTCACATATTCTATTCCTGATGTTTGCAAGTTGATTCAAGAATTTCGTAACGATAAACGTATTCTTCTGGGTGTAGGAAGTGTGCGCAATGCTCAAATGGCAAAGGATGCAATTGACGCTGGGGCTAGATATGTTGTTGGCCCTGGATTTAATCAAGGAGCAAATGATTTTTGTCATTTGCACAATGTCGCCTATCTTCCTGGCTGTATGACAATCACAGAAATAATGTATGCTTTAGAACAAGGAAACACTATGGTTAAGCTCTTTCCTGGCGATCTTTTTGGTCCCTCTTTTGTCAAGGCTGTCAAAGCCCCCATTAGCTCAGTTGAAATAATGCCGACTGGGGGTGTTACCATCGACAATGTAGAAGAATGGTTTAAAAATGGTGTTTCGTGTGTGGGTGTGGGCAGTTCATTATTTAATGCTGGCAGCATAGATGCAATCGAAGCATTAGCAAAACAGTTTGTTTTTAAAATCAAAGAATATAAAAAAAATAATAAATAAAGGGTCAAAATATGGAAATGACATTTAGATGGTATGGGGCAGAAGATCCTGTTAAAATTGAATATATTCGACAAATCCCAGGAATGCAAGGGATTGTCACCGCAATCTATGATATTCCTGTCGGAGAGGTGTGGCCACTAGAAAGAATTCTTGACTTAAAGAAAAGTGTAGAGGAACAAGGGCTAAAAATTTCGGTTATAGAAAGTGTTCCTGTTCATGAAGATATTAAACTAGGTTTACCGACACGGGATGCCTATATTAAAAATTATATAACCACGATTCGAAATTTAGCAACCGCTGGAATTGATGTAATTTGCTATAATTTTATGCCTGTTTTCGATTGGACTCGCTCGGATTTAGATCACAAATTAGAAGATGGCTCTAGTGTCTTAATTTACGAGCAAGAGCGGGTTTCTAAAATGGATCCAATGCTAGGGGAGTTAGCGCTTCCTGGTTGGGACACCTCTTATGCAGAGGGCGGGTTAGGGAGAATTTTAGATTCATATAAAGGAGTTTCCGAAGAGGATTTATGGGAGAATTTAGATTATTTTATCAATAAAATAATCCCGGTAGCAGAGGAGGTGGGGATCAAAATGGCAATCCATCCAGATGATCCGCCCTGGAGCATATTCGGATTACCGCGAATTATTAATAGTTTCGAGAATTTAAAACGATTTATCAGCTTATATGAGAGTCCAAGCAATGGAATCACCTTGTGTTCTGGTTCTTTAGGTGCTTCGACAACGAATGACATTTTGCAACTGATTCAATATTTTGGAAAAGAACTTAATCGGATTCATTTTGTCCATTTGCGCAATATTCTAATTACGGGCGAAAATAGTTTTTCAGAAGTGGCGCATTTGTCTTCTTGTGGCTCTTTGGACATGTTTGAGATTGTAAAGGCCTACTTAGATTATGATTATAGGGGTCCTTATCGTCCCGACCATGGGCGAATGATTTGGGGTGAGGTCGGGCGTCCTGGCTATGGTCTTTATGATAGAGCCTTAGGGGCTGTTTATATTAATGGGATCATAGAGGCCATTAAGAAAAGTAAATAGGAGTGTTTATGAAGCCGTTTATGAATAAAAATTTTTTGTTGTCAAATAAAGTTGCGAAAACTCTTTATCATAAAGTTGCTTCTAAGCTGCCTATTTTCGATTTTCATTGCCATCTAAGTGCAAAAGAGATTGCTCAAAATTTACCTTATTCAAATATTGCTCAGATGTGGTTATTACACGATCATTATAAGTGGCGTGCAATGCGTAGTTTTGGAATCGATGAATTTTATATCACTGGAGAAGCATCCGATTGGGAAAAATTTTACGAATTTGCTAAAATGATGCCCTATTTAATTGGAAATCCGATATATCATTGGTCTCATTTGGAGCTATTAAATTATTTTAATATTAAAGAAACCTTAAATGAAAAAAATGCAAAAAAAATATATGATAGATGTAATAATATCATTACAAAAAGAGCATTGTCCCCAGTAAAATTAATTCAATCATCAAATGTTAAATATATTGCAACTACAGATGACCCTTTCGATTCTCTTGAATATCATCAATCTATTAGAGAAAATCAAAATTTTTCTTTTCGTGTAGTTCCTACATTTCGCCCCGATAAGGCTTTAAAAATTATGGATACAAATTTCCAAAATTATATCAAAGCATTGGGGATAGATAATTATAATGACCTTCTTGCGGCACTAGAACAACGCCTAGATTATTTCATTTCTTTAGGATGCTCATTGTCCGATCATAGTTTAGAATCTTTCCACTACGAAGCGAGTGACCTACAAGAAGTTTCAAAAATTTTTAATTCTGCAATGGATGGAAAATTTTTATCTGTATCAGAGCAAAATAAATATTTTACCTTTACGCTTTTTCAGTTAGGGCAACTTTATGCGAAAAATCAAATTGTGATGCAACTGCATATTG
>CAYJGX010000111.1:2603-6698 GCA_964369795.1 uncultured Spirochaetaceae bacterium | reverse complement strand
CTTTTTTTTATGCGGTCGACTGGATTTGAACCAGCACAAGCGAACGCTCACTAGCCCCTCAAGCTAGCGTGTCTACCAATTCCACCACGGCCGCATATATTTTTAGATTATAGAATTTCGGGACCTTTGTCAAGTGAATTTTGAATAGATCCTATAGTAATATGATGATCATTTAAAAAGCGCATACCACATGCTCTTTGATAGGTACAGCCTCGGCACTCTTCGGTCGCATAATCGAAATCTGCCCTAGCACAAAGCAGTGATTCATCTATGAGAGGCAATTTTGCAGCTTCCTTAAAAAAACTTTCGACAATTTTTAATTCTTCATTATTCAATTTTTCTTTCTTTTCTATTTTTTTAAAGGCGGAATCAAAGAGTTCAAAAATAACTTTTAAGGCTTCTTTCATCTCTTCTTTTTTTAACGTTCTTATTTTAATTTTATTATTATTTTTTGCACCCGATTTTTTATTAGCTGTGTTTAACATAAAAAGAATGAGCGGGATAAAAGCAATAACTAAAGGGATAAAGATAAGGGAGAAGTGAATATTTAGTAAAAATGAAATTGGAATAATAAAGATTTGGGATAAGAAATTCATTATTGGGCCAAAAATTCCTAAAATAAGCATTCCAAACAAGATAAATCTACCGTATGGATAAATTTGGTCGTAAGTTGCTTTCGCATGATAGGGTAGCAGATGTCGTAAAATCCAACCTCCATCTAGAGGGGGGAAAGGGAGTAGGTTAAAAATCATTAGAATTAGATTGATTGAAAAATAGGTTTGAGTGATATCTACTATCGTAAAGACTATTGAGGCAGAAAGGAAGCCATTTTGAATTAAAAATTGCATTGTGGCAAAAATAGAAATGGCGACTAAGGCTTGTAACAAGTTGGAGTAAGGGCCAGCAATAGAGACTTTTACCATATCTTTTGATTTATTTTTTAAATTATTAGGATTGATTGGAACGGGAATCATCCATCCAATAACTGGAATTCCAGTAAAGGCTGCAACTAGAGGCAATAGAAGGGTTCCAACGGGATCGATGTGTTTTATAGGGTTTAGAGTGAGTCTGCCAGAGAGTTTAGCCGTAGTGTCTCCTAATCGATAGGCAGCATAGCCGTGCGCAAATTCATGGATGCTTGCCGCAATGATAAATACGCACATGCTTATTATAATTTGAGTGATGTCATTATTGCTCATAATCTAATTTACCTCTTTTTTTCCCAATTAACAAGAGAAGATTTAAAAAAAGATAAATTGAAATATATAAGTTGTTAATTATAAAGAGATTAAGCGGCGAAGTGATAAGTTCTCTATTATTTGAAGGAGATTGCTCTATTGCAAATAGGGGATCGACTTCTTTTAGTTTTTCTACTAATAAATTTGAAAACTCTCTTTCGCTTGGGTCAAATGTAAGTTTTAGAGCTGGGAGAGTGTTAAACCTTGCATGCTGTTTAATTTGATTTTTAATTTCGTGGGGTCCCGAATATTCAAATGAATCGTTGCTACTTAGATTTTTGAGTCTGATGTGCACGCGCTCATTATTGTGAATGATTTCATCAATATAGTGAGACGCATATTGATATAAGGCCTCTTCGTCACGTTTTTTTAAAATGGCTAATTGAGATGAGGCTAGCATGGGATGTATTGTAATCGCATTTTCATCGGAGAAAGAGGTAAGAATAGGTGGGAGTTTTAATTTTTCTCTTAATTTATTGATAATCAGTTGGGCATGCGGTAACATTTTTGCCTCTGGATGGGAGATAATAAGTTGAGTCTCTTTGTTCCTTCCTTTATTTTCAATTGCAGTGAGAGAGTAATAGCTAGAAAGTCGAGTTGTGAGAGCTATGATTTTTTTAGGAGAAATATTTTGATAGTAAAAGATGACCTTGCTAGAATCGACTTGGGTAATGAGTGTTGATTTAGTTGATAGGTTGAGCTCTTTTTTTATGAAGGGAAGGGATTCTCTCGTGTTTGCTAGAGTCGTCTCGAGGGATAAGTTATTTTTAAAGTAGAGAGTAAAACTTTTTAATTCGAGCTTATTTTCTTTATAAAAATAGAATGGAAGTAAAATTATGGTTGTCATTGCTAAGAGTACAAGCAACGCAAGAAAGAAACGTATAGTTTTCATTCTACAGATAAGAATCCGTTTTAATTTTATCTGATCTTGAAACAATGCAAAGAGAATAGGTAGCGAAAGAGTCAGATACATTTGAAGAGCATTTATATTATTATCTAGCCTATAAAGAAGAAAATAAAAGAAGAGAGTCGCTATTAATTGAAAAACAACAGATATAATTTTATTGGCTACAAGGAAAAGGGAACTGCTTATCAACCACAAAATGGGTAAATATAAAAAATTATTTTCTATATTGCTAAAAAATAGGGGACTCCATATTAGAATAAATAAAATAAAGGTAGATAAAGGAAAGTGAAAATCTTTCTTCATAAATTTTATCAAAATGAGCAGATATGCAAATATAATTATGGTAAAAATGCCAAGGGATAAGAAGACTTTTTTAAGCAACTTAACTGTTTCATTTGCAAAATGGTCATAAATGAGAATATTATTTTTATCTGCCCTCATTTTTTTGCGAATCTGCTTGATATCCGTTTTTTGGTTAGAGCCTTCGCGTAGTTTTAGAGATACCATGGTGGCTTCTTTCTCATTGATGAAAATAGCAGAATTATCTTTTTCAATTGTTTCCTCTATGGAAATATTATCTTGTAAAATTTCTTTAATTGCATGGTTTTTACCTATGGATATAGGCGATGATGAAAAATAGATTGGGATTCTAGTAGTTTGATTTTCAATTTTTCCAATATAATCATTTTTTTTGAAGTTCTGAATGAGCATGGCTGTATTTTCAAAAGAGAGTTGATTTTCTAATGCTAATCGTTTATGAATCGTGATATTCACTTTAGTTGAAGATTCTCCACTTTTTGTAAGTTCTGCAACGCTTTTTAGTTGCTCTGTCCAATCAATATTATTAGTAGTCACAAATAAAAAATGAGTTCTTTGGTAGTGATGATTTTTTAAAATGGTTGGACGAGAAAAACTTTCTGGTAGGTTGGCACTAAATCGAATGAGAAACCGACGAATTGAATGATAATCATTTTCTATGCGTTTGCCTGTTAAAGAAAAAAAGATATTTATCTTGCTTGATGATAGAGACGATTCCATAAAAGATAAGGAATCTAATTTAGAAATTCTTTCTTCAAGCGGGGTTAATACTTCTCTTAAAATTTCATCTGTCGGTTTTGTCACATAATTGAGTTCGATTTTGTAATGTTCAATATCCCGCTTAATAGAAAATAGATTTGGACTGATGATTAGAGTTGCAACAAAGAAAAAGAAGATAAAAAATCGAAAGATCCAACTGCGTATCATTTTTTACTGATTTCCCGTTGCAGATTAGGGTGGAGAAGGGGTAAGAGAAGAAGGCTTAAATAGGTTGAAGTTAGAAGCCCAAAGCATAAAACAGGTGCCATTGCTTGTCTCCCTAAAAAAGGGAAGAGAGCTACAAGGGTGGTTAATGTTGTCATTAGAATGGGGCGCAAGCGGCTACTTGAAATTTCGATCACCTCTGCTGATGTAAGCGAAGCTCCTTTTGGGTGTTGATAAAGGAGAATTGAATTATTGACAGAACTTCCTGCTAAAATAAGCAGTGCAATAATGGCATCTAAATTTAACTTTTCATTAAAGACTAGAAGACCTATTAGTGCGGTGGGTATTGAAAGGGGAATTAAGAGAGTAATAAGCAGTGGTTTTTTAAATTCATTAAATAAATAGATAAGAAACCCCATCAAAAAGAGGATTGAAAAAAAAGCAGTCACTAGAATGGATTGAACCTCGTCATATAATTCATTTGGATAAAGGGGTTTTGCGTTCTTATCTGCTGAGTGTAAAATTTCATATGCAGTTCCATTGATTTTAAATTCCATCCCTTCTTGGGGACTAAAATAGATAAAACATAGTTGCCCTAGTTTATAGTTTTTATCTTTAATGAGAATAATTTGATTTTTAAGCTCTTCAATGGATTGAATTCCATTATTTTGGATTTTGAGTCCATAATTTTGAGCTTCGATTGGAATC
>CAYJGX010000111.1:366-2593 GCA_964369795.1 uncultured Spirochaetaceae bacterium | reverse complement strand
TAGATTTATTTTCTTCTTTTTGAATAGAACTCTTTATGATTTGTTCTTTTCTTTGTCCATAGCTTCCAATCATTGATTCTAGAATTTGAGCAGGACGATAGATAGAAGTGAATGAGTCTTTGTAAATTGAATCTTTAAGATAAAGAGATATCTCATTGGCTTTTTTAGGAGTAATTGGGGATGCAATTAGGCGAAGGGGTTTTCCAATAAGGGTTGGGTCAAAGTGATTTAGACGCAAACTTTCTCCTGCAATAGCATAAATATTGAGGTTAAATTCATTTTGTAGCCTTTCAATTAGAGTTAATGATCTGTTTTGTAATTCTGTTGTCGAAATATTTTCTGGATAATTAAATTCTATAGCCCATTTATCCTGTTTTTTGGTTGATACTAATTCACTTTCAATTAGTGGAAAAAAGCAAATAGGAATAAGGATGGGGGCGATAAGGCAAAGAATACTAGTGAGTCGATTCTTAAACAGAAAAGCAAGAATTTTTTCATAGAGGGAGCGACTTTTGATACTTCTTTGCAGTGTTCGTTTTGGAAAAAAGCTAAAGATCGCGGGTAGCAATAGGAGTGAAGTTAATATTGAGGCAATAAGGGTTAAAGAAACGGTTAGCGCTAAATCTTTAAAAAGACTACCGGTGATACCTGGGATCATAAAAAGAGGGATAAAAATAATGAGTGTGCTAAAGGTCGAACCCGACACAGCAAACAATGCCGATTGAAAGCTTTTCTTTTCATTAAGGAAATCAAAAACTACTATATTGTTGTCGATGATCATTCCACAGGAAATAGCCAGTCCAGAAAGGCTAATGAGGTTTAAACTCTTATTAAAACAACCCAAAACAAAAATCGTGATACTAAAGGCAACGACAATCATGGACGAAGTGATAACCGAATTGAGTAGCGAACGTGTAAACAAATAGAGAATAAGAGTTGCCGACGCAATACCGATAGAAAATGCAACGAGCAAATCATTTCTTGCTTGCATCAGTATTTGGCTGTTATCCGCGATAACATGCAGCGAAAAGAGGTGCGCGAACTCGTTGTTAAGGCCTTTAATTGCCTTGTAGAGGCGTTTAGTTGTTTCTACAGGAGAATCTCCCGAGCCATAGACGGAAATAAGAATTCCGTTTTTGTTTTCGTGCAAGAAAAAACTATCTTGATCTTTTTTTTCAAAGGCAAGCCTCGCAATATGATTTAACGGAATTTGACTTTCACCAATTCGGATTTCGGAGAGTTCTTGCAAGGTGGTATTTTTTGAAGACAATTGAATCGGGAGTTCGACCCCTTCTTGTTTGATTGACGAAATTGGGATGGTTTTAAAGTTTTCTTTAATCGAGAGATAAATCGATTCAATGTCGAGTTTAAGGAGTTTGAGCTTAGCATAATCGGGATATATGACAATTTCAGGTTCGAGTTCGCCTATTGTCGAGATGGTTCCTGTACCCTCTACCAAATTTAAAGACGGTAGAATAATTTTTTTAAGAAGGTCATCTCTTTCCTCGTGCAAATGATTGACTGCAATTTGCAGGAGAGGAACACGTGAAGTCGATAAACGCCTAATTTCTGGTAGAGAACATTCCTCGGGGAGCATATTTGTCATTTGATCTAATCGGTCACGAAGCAATATTTCTGCCTCTCCTAAGGAAGTTCCCCAGTAATATTTTAAATGAAACTGGCAGATATTTTCTCTTCGAATACTTCTAATTTCTTTTATCCCATCGGAGGTGGAAAAGGTGTTGTAGAGGGGTTTTACAACAATATTTTCTTGTTCTTGAGCCGATAGGCTTCCTGTCCATATCGAAACAAGGAGCTCTGGCGATTGAACAGGAGGTAAAAATTCGATTGGCATTTTTATGAGCATAAAAATTGCACCAATAAAAAGTGTTAAAAAAAAGGCGATGACCGAAATTCTTTGCTTTACAATAAAAAGATTTATCATTCATGAATTACCATTTCAAAGTCAGGTGCGATATCCCTCGCAGCGTTTCTAATTTCTTTGATATTTTTGATACTTATAATGCCACAATCATCAAACCACAATCGACCTTTAGCTAAAATTAATGCAGTATAAATTTTGCCTTCAAATGTACTAGTATCGTCTTGAAAAGCAGTGGTCCACTCTTCAATTTCAAAGGAAAATTTTGATTGATCCTCAGCGGTAAAACTGATTATAGAATTTTGGCTGCTAACTAAAGGTATGCCTCTCAGTTCAGTTGACATT
>CAYJGX010000111.1:0-317 GCA_964369795.1 uncultured Spirochaetaceae bacterium | reverse complement strand
CGAAAGACCATATTTTTGTGATTGTATTATCATTTCTTGTTGCGCAGTATAGAGTTTTAAATCCAAATGGATAGGGTAGCCTTATAAAAAATTCTGTGGTGAATATTTCTTCAGAACTCGTTCCATCTTTATTTTTCCAATTAAATTTTATCTTATCTGTAAAATCTAATATTTTATAATTTTTTAGGGAAATATTAAATTTTAGTTCCTTTGAACTTAAGTTTGGCTCCTGCGAAAGAGTCAAATTAAAATTATTCTCTGAAAGGTAACTGGTGTCAAATTCAAAACTCCCTCTAATTATTTCATCTACAAAATAA
>CAYJGX010000110.1:5640-6754 GCA_964369795.1 uncultured Spirochaetaceae bacterium | reverse complement strand
TATATTATTTAAAGTTAAAAATTCCTTTAACAGTTTGCTTTGAGTAGAAGTCCCGCTTCCATCAATACCTTCTAAAACGATAAAATTGTCTAAAATCATCTAGTATCCCTCTTGATTTTTCTTATTCTATGTTAAAATAAAGATTTTGTCATTATATAATGAAAAAGATTTACACAAAAACTTGACATATTAAGAAACTGAGGTGATAATTTATTGTTAGGAGTTTATATGAAAAAAATTGTTTTATTGTTTATTTCCGTTTTCATTTTGATCTGTGGTTGTGATACTGCACAAGAAGAACAAATTTATGGTAGGTGGCTATATCGCAATGTAGAACAGTCTGTCGTATTTACACAAGAACTTCTGTTGAATTTAGACGGAACCTATGTTTGGGACTTTAAGCGAGAAGATGTTATCGAAGCAGAAAATTCAACTAGTGGGACTTTTGTCATTTCTGAAGCAGATAATATTTTGCAAATAAATTTTACTCCAGTAACAAAAGAAGGAGAAACAGAGGCTGTGCTTCCTTTTGTTAGCAAGTTTTTAGTCAAAAATTCAGGATTTACATTAATGTTAGTTCCTGACCCAACCGAGGCCAATCCTGTGCCTCCAAAAATTGAATTTGAAAACATTGAATATTTTTAGTAATATATAAAGGAGATCTAACATGTTGATAAAAGTTTATAAGTCTATTTTAGTTGTTTTATTTGTGATGTTTACCATAGCATGTCCGCTTGGTGAGATGGATTATGCTTTGTCTGGTGATTCGGAGGATTTTACCGACACAGCACTTTCATCTGGGATTGGTAGTGGGGGGCTTTTGCCTACCACTACTGTTAAAATTGAAGGAAAATTTTTAAATGGTAAACAGGGTTATTCTTTAGAATGGACTCCAATTTTATATGCAATTAAATATAAAGTTTACACGAGTCTAACAGAAGCGGGACCTTATACTTTTCTTGCTGAAACTTCATCTAGTGAATATCGATATGATTTAACTGAGGAAGCAAAAGCAGTTGAAAAAAGTCGGTTTTTTAAAGTTAGTGGTCTTAATGTTGTCAATAAAGAATCAGAGTTGTCTATGCCAGTGCAAGGAGTTATTTCTTTTTCTGCA
>CAYJGX010000110.1:0-5630 GCA_964369795.1 uncultured Spirochaetaceae bacterium | reverse complement strand
CCAACAAGTAGAGTATTTAAATGCCTCAAAAGGTGAGAATGGAGGAATCCAAATCGATTGGACATCAAATTATACCGCATTCAGTTATGAAATTTTGCGTGCAAAGCAAGGTGCAGGTTTAGAGCAAGCAGAAGTAGCATACAATAAATATATTCCAATTAATCATCGGGATCCCCGTTTGTATTGGAAGGATTCCGCTGTAAATGATGCTGTTCTTTATGACTATTGGATAACATGTGTGACAGAAGATGGTCAAAAGGGTATTATAAGCGATATTGCAAAAGGTGGTTATAGCGTTCCCACTGTAAAGGTAGCTTTCGGAAATACAGGTTCTATTCGGGGGGCTAATTTTTCTTACGCGGAAATTTTATGGGAAGTTCCATGGTGTATGGAAAATCATACAGGGCTAATCAAAGATTCCGATGGTAATTATGACATTTCCAATGTAACACCAAATGAATTCTCGATTATTTTTACTGATAACCCTTCTTCTCAAGAAAAAAACTATGGCGATCTATCAGTTATCATCGATTCATCTGCTACTTTTATTACTTCTGGAGAAGCCCAGGGGGGAGAAATATCTGTTGGTACAGAGGATCTCTATACAAATAGTGCAAATGGCCATTGGACTATTGAGGGGAATTATTTTGCTAAAATTCAAACCGCACAAACGAGCACTCCCGATAATCCTCTTTTTCTAAACACTAAAAATTATTTAGCAAGAATTAAGTCCACTAATGCAGGTTCATGGAACAAAGATTATTTCTTTAGAATTGTTGCTCAATATCCAAATAACATTAGTGCAACTGCATCACCTATGCAAAAAATTAGATTTCTGGGAAATAGTGCTACAAACAATATTGAACCGCCTGCGGGATTAATGTTTAACGCAGAAACAAAAACATTTTCATGGACAGCGTCAACAACGAGTGGAGTTTCTTATACTCTATTAAAGAAAAAAAGAACAGCATTTGAATTTGAAATTGTAACAGAAAATATTTTAGAATTAGAGAGTTTACAAGATACTTTAACACTGCAAGATGAAGATTGTTATTATGCTGTTATCGCAACGAAAGATGGAAAATCGTCACAAATGTCATTTCCTATAGCAGTTAAATTATATTAAAAAAGAGGTAAGATTATGAATATTGGAAGACAAATTTTATTATTAAGTTTTTTGATTTTTTGGGTTATCGGTTGTGGTAATGTCCTTTTAGAAGATAATTATAATTATTATCAACCTGGGCAAGCGACAGGCACAGGCGGAAATTATTTAGAAAATGATTTACCTGTTTCATTAAAAATTTCTCCTCCTATTGGGGTTAGCGCGTCACAAGGGGCTTTTGCAGACAAAATCGAAATATCATGGAATCAGGTTCTTTACAATGGCAAATCTGTTTCGTATCATGTTTATCGAAGAAGCGACTCACAAGCGCCTTTTGTTCGAATTACTGGATATACTCCTATTCGTAACCTATACTTAGAAGATAGAATCGCTACTACATCTAATAATCGTTTTGAATATGCGGTAAGAGCTATTTCGGTAGAAGATGGTTTTGCAAGTACTTATAGTAATGTTGTAACTGGTTTTTTATTGAGTTCAGCACAAAACATCCGAGCAGGGTTTCGTGAATCTAGCGAATATGTGGAAATTACATGGGATACAGTAGAGGGTGCTAAATTTTATATCTTACGACGTGCTGAAGAAAGATTGAATGGGGTTGTTCCTGCTTTGTCCGATTTTCAAGTTGTCAATTCCGCATTGACAAGTACAAGTTTTTTCGATTATTCGGAAACTTTTGATGGTGAATTACGTAGCAATACAAGTTACTATTATTATGTAACGGCGCATTATAGTACCGATGTTGCAAGTCCACAAAGTGGTTATGCAAGAGGTTCGCTACTATCGTTAGGAGCGCCAGCAGCACCGGAAGTAGTTCGTGTTTCTAAAGGTTGGTTCAATAATGCAATTCGAATCGAATTTAAATCAACTTCAGCTACCAATATATTGTATAGAATCAGCGAAGAACAATATCAAGCTGGGGATGAAATAGGCACACAAGTCGCTTTAGATGCAAATTTCCTAACTGGTAATTATTTCTATGATACAAGTGTCGATATCACTTCGGGAGAATCTTTTTATTATCGTATGGCAAGTGTTAACAATTTTGGAGAAAGCCCTCTCTCTGATTTTTTTAACCCAAACCCAAAGTCAAAATTTGCAGGAAATACAATTGGCGATTATTCTTTAGTAGATATTAATGTTAAAGTTTCACGTGAGGGATTTAAGGTTACTTGGCCCATTTGCCAGGGTGCTCCATCATACTATTTATATCGTTCGCTTCTAGATCCTTCTGTCGAGGGGTTTGATGATTTGAATTGGGTTTTTGCGGGTGCCCCTACAGAAATTCCAGATGATGCAACTTCACTTACTTATATTGATAAACCAGATGGGGTTAATATAGAGTTAGATACTGTATGGTATAAAGTTATTCCGATAAATGCAGATATTTACACGGATAAAGTAGATTTAACTCTTCCTAATCCTGTAGCGTATCCTCAAGATTCCAATGGGTTAGACGTTGCTGCTCTTGAACTAGAAATGGCTAGTCTAGATGGAATAAAAGATGCAGATAACGAAACCGGGTTTGAAATTCTATGGGGTAAATCTAATTTTTCTAATTATAATTCAGATTTTACTGTTCCCGTTCCTGAAATTTCGGGGTTAGCAGCTTCACAAAATGGCGCAAAAGTATCGGGAGCTAAACAAAATTCTGTTCGTGTTGCTGGAAAAATTGAACTTAGTGATCCTACTTATCTAGAAAAACTAAATGTTAAAATCATTAGAACTTCTAGTTATGGTAAAGAAAAGGGTGTTTATCCACTAAGTGAGCCTAACTTTAATGGAGACGTTTCTTATTCTAAGGAAGGCGTCGCATTTCCTACAAATCAAATTGTTTACGATATTTCAGATTTAATTACTTCGGATGGAACTTTTACTTGGGATGACCCGATGGTTGTTTTTGATGAAAACGGAAAAATTGAAGAAGGAATGGCTCACAAATGGAATTATGCAGCATGGGATCGAGAGGGGTGGAAACATGTTAAACGAAAATTACGTTTTAATATGAATACATCAGTAAAAATTCATTATAAAATATTAGTAGAGCGTGCTAATGACCCAGAGTGGGATCCAAAACAATCAGCATCCTTTGAGGGTTGGCCCGAGCTTGGAGATTTAGAATTTGCTCATTTGGCAGAATGGCTACGTGAAATTGCCTTTAATCGCTTGTGGAAAGTACAAATCCCAAGGTGGAATTGGGATAATACCGTCTCGGTTCTTTTAGGAGGTGTCAATCAATCGGCAAACGGACAAAATAGTGGGAAGATTAGCTTGTCTGGGAATACCAGCAGTGGAAGCGGTAGCATGGATAATTATTCCGATTGGCCAGGAATTGTAGCAACTTCTGCCGACAATACGGGAGCAAAAAAAGCTATGACATTAGCCATTGATATTGGCTCGCAACAAGACCCACAAAATATTGATTTTTGGGTTTCGATTACAACTCCTTTGTACAATGGAACCCTTCATGGCGTTAATTGTAAGGTCCGAGATTTCGGTTGGCAATGGGGAATTTATCCTACTAGCTCTGAGGGTAAACTTAGGCCAGGAAACGAAGGTACTGTAGAAATTTGGTATAATGGTCGCCATTCTGATTTAGGTTCTTCAAAAAATGTTTTTCCAAGTGGTGTTCTTGCAGAGAATGGGAATGCTAGCTATGGAGTTCATTTTGAAAGCCCTTATGGATATGATGAATTTGATTATACAGGGTTGGATTTCGTTCCTGCTCCATTTACTCGCTTTTCATATAAATATAGACCACAGCCAGAGAATAATGGACCATGGAGTTCAAATGCCAAGTCCAATTGGGTGATGAATTACGAATATATTAACTAAAGGAGAAAAAAATGAATAAAAATAAAATGACAATATTTGTGGCTTGTATATTTTTGCTCTTTTTTGCATTTTCTTGTGAAGCATTAGGAAATGCAATAAAATTAAAGGGGACTGCTTGGTATATATCTGAGGGATACTATAGAGAAGATTTGGTATTAAACGAAGATAATACATTCCTATGGACACAAAGCAATGCAGGAATACTTTCGGATCAACGCCAAGGAGAATATTTAACTTTTCATTCAATTGTTGGAAATTTTTCTTATACAAATTTGCAACTTATACTAAAAGACGAAGAAGGTAATCTAATAGAGAACGGCAAATTTACTTTTCGTGTGGATGTAACTCCTTATGATAAAGAACTGAACTCAATTGTTTTGGTGGGCACTACAGAAAGTACCATTTATTACTATAATTCAGTAACAGAGGAGACCGAAAATGAATAGAATGACGAAATCTTTCCTAATTTTGAATTTAGCACTCTTTATATTTAGCTGTGGGACTAAAGCTATAGACTCAAAGGGTCCCGTTATCACTCTTAAAGGGAGTAGTACCGTTTATATGGTTATAGGTTCAGAATATCATGAAGTAGGTTGGACTGCACTAGACGATATTGACGGCGATTTAACGAGCCGTGTTCGAGCAGATTATTCTCTTTTAAACTTAAAAAAAGCTGGAACTTATACCGTAACCTATTCAGTTAAAGATAGAGCTGGAAATGAATCTAATTTTGCAACGCGAGCTGTCGTGGTAGCAGAAAATTTTTCTCCTGTAATCTCCCTTACACCTGCAGATGCACAAAATCCAGATTACCCACTCATCCTTAATATCGGAGAATCGTTTATTGAACCAGGTTATAAAGCAATCGACAGTAATGGATTAGATATTACTGCACAAGTTCAAACGAATGCAGATAGTGTAATTAATGAGAATGAGCATGGATCCTATTATGTTTCCTATTGGCTTACCGATTCAATTGGTCAAGAGGTCGTTGAAACTAGAACAGTTTATGTTCTTCCACCAGGGACGCCTATAATCACATTGAAGGGCGATGGTGTCCTTCCAGAAGTATGGCATGAATTTGAGAAAGCGGCTCCAGGAAAAGAATTTTTATATCAATCTTATGATCCAGGATGGTTCGCTTTAGACAGAGAAGATGGAGATATTTCACACTTAGTCACTGTAGACTATCATTTACCAGAAGAGGGTTTGACATATGCTAGCTTGCATGACGCTGTACAAGCAGGTGACGATTATGCCAATCTTTATCGCGTTAGCTATACTGTAACCGACAGCGATGGAAATAGATCATTGCCATTCTATCGATATTGCAAAGTTGCTGAGGATAAAACACCTCCAACGATTAGTTGGGTAGATCTAGACGATCAAATTATTAGTGGAGTAGAAGTAGACCAATCGATTAATAATTATATTGAACTAGGTGTTATTGTTAGTGATGACGGTGGGAATACTATCGGAAAATTAACAAAGCATGAAGAAGTCAGTGCAGCTGGAGTTACATTATATATAAAATCAAATTTCGACCACAAAAAAATAACGAAAAATCATTCAGAATTTCCTAGTGGTTACAGTATTGAATATTATGCATTAGATTCTTCAGGAAATAAGTCAGCCACTCTTACGAGAACGGTCATTGTCGAAGATACAACAA
>CAYJGX010000109.1:4867-7044 GCA_964369795.1 uncultured Spirochaetaceae bacterium | reverse complement strand
GCATTAGAAATAGCAAGGTGCATAGAGACGTTAGACGTTTCATATTCTTTTCAATTCGAAACTTCTGCTGACCTACTGAGTGAGCCCCTGCTTCAATTTTTTGAAGAGACTCCAAATAAAGATAAATTTAGATTCGAGGTGGGAGTACAGAGTTTTAACGAAAGTAGCTTAAAATCCGTTTGCAGAATTTGTAATATCGATAAATTAATTAACAACATTATTCGTTTAAAAAAGGCTGGTTGCCATCTCCATGTTGACCTAATTGCAGGACTCCCTCACGAAAATATAGACTCTTTTAAAGAATCGTTTAACCGCCTTTTTGGCCTAAAGGCAGGCGAACTGCAGGTGGGTATTTTAAAACAGTTAACGGGAACCCCCCTCGCAGAGCGATCCTTTGTTGCAAAGCATGGTTATCATTTTTCTAAGGAGCCTCCCTACCAAGTCAAAAGCAATCATTATTTGACACAAGAGGATTTAGAAAAAATTGCCTCGTTGTATTTGGCTACAGAACGACTTTATAATAATAATCGTGCTCGTCGCACGTTAAATTATTTATACGACCATAAAATAGATCTTTTTCATTTACTAATTGCCTGTGGAAGTCGGTTAAAAGATTGCCAATTACGGGAGCAATTTCGAATCGTATTAGACGAAATCGAAAAAATAGTCTTAACAAAAAAAATAAATCTTAAAAAAATCTATGGCTTACTCCTTGCAGATTACTATCAGAATGCCAAAAAAAAGCCTGTAAAATTATTTAAAGAAGGAGAAGGGGGGTGGGAGCAAGAAAATCTTTCCTCTAAAACCATTTGCGAACTTTACGACAAAATAAGCCATCAATCTCCGCAATTTAAGATAGAGACTCTCTATCATTATTCAAAAGTCTATTTAGGCTACGAAAAAAAAGACTCCCAAGCGGGAGCCTTCTTTTATTGTATTGAAGTTTTTGGCAACGATCTATTAGGGCGTCACACCATAAAATTATTCAATCTCTGAGGATTCTTCTGCTGAAAGATCGGAATCTGTAGGAATTTCGGTAACTGCTTCGCCCATTGGGATTTCCGTTAGCGTCTCTTCTTGGATAACAGTTTGATAAAATCGGAGTAAAGGATTTTTGTCGATATCGAAGAGAGTGAGTTGGTTACTATGGACTTTGTAGGTTATTGCTTTTGCAATAAGTTGATTGTATTGATTTGCTAACATTTCGGCGTCTGGAGTTCCTGCTACCATCGTGCTGCCACTTGCTTGAAGTACAATAGTTCCACCTAAACTTTCGTAGCTACCAAATTGATTGTTAATTCCATCGAAAATTGAGAAATCAGTTTCACTTGTGAAGCTAAGAGTAATATCTAAATCGCTAGTAGGTGGCAACATCCCTTCTTCAGATTGAATTGCATCTAAAATCCAGTAGGTACCTTTTAGGCAAAAAGCAGTAAAGGATAGCACTTTCTCTTTGTTTCCATTGTACAAAGTAAGGATGTCATTTTTTAATTTATAACTTTCGACTAATTCGAAACTGTCAAGAAAGCTATTTTCAAATTCCATTGCCTTAGGGGCACCCATCATTCGGGTCACACCTACTTTACTGATTTCGAGGTTTTTGTCTGAAATTTTGAGTTCAGAGAAAAAGTTATTGACACCAGAAAAGCCTGATATTCTGTTGTCATCAAAAACAACCGTTGCTTGAGGAAGGTCCGTTTGTTCGGATTGATAAACCCATGTGGTTCCTTCAAATTTTACTGAATTTTGAGAGTTTCCTGAACAGCCAATAGCTAGAATAGAAAAAACTGCAACTGCTAAATATAAAGTATTTTTCATTATTTACCTCTTACCAATAATTTATATATATTTCCCCGATTTTTCAAGTCTTTTGCCATATTTCTTTATTAACTTAAATTTAAGAAAGCAATAATAATCTCTGCAGCCCCTTTGATTCCTACAACTGCCGTATTGATGCAAAGATCAAATTGAGATTTTTCTCCCCATTTATTGCCAGTATAAAATTCATAATACTTTGCACGCGCTTTATCTGTTGTTGATAGTTCTTTTGCAATCTCTTTTGCTGATGGAGGAGGTTGAGTTTGTGAGTCATTCATTATTCTATTGATTCTGTCTTCTTTCGTGGAATAGATAAATATTTTAGCGGGATTGTAATTTTCGAGTATTGTATCTGAACA
>CAYJGX010000109.1:2369-4857 GCA_964369795.1 uncultured Spirochaetaceae bacterium | reverse complement strand
TCCCTTGTTGCTCCTTTTCTGCAATCTTTAAAATTTTCTCTCGTTCTGTCTGAAAAATAAGCGATGAAAAGGATTGTTGATAATCGTAGTTCATTGCTCCATACATGGATGGAATAAAAAAGAGGCCTGGTGCCTGTTCTTCATACTTTTCTAAGAAATTTTGAGAGTAGGTGCCATCTTCTTGAATAAGGGGTAATAACTCCTTTCCGTAAAGGGGGATTGAAAGTCGTTTTGAAAGTTCTGCAGCGATTGCATGGCCTCCGCTTCCGTATTCTCGTCCAATGGTAATAATTTTTTTATTCATACTTTCCTCCATTTCTTTTAAATTATAAGTCTCATTAATTCAATTGTCAAATAACTTTTTTGTTTTAATTGACAATAAATTTTATGATTGCTACTATAACGCATGAAGTCATTTACATTTAGACCCTATCGGAAAAAAGATTTAATTTCTTGTGTTAATTTAATGCAAGGCACCTGGAAAGACCACCTCAATTTTAAAGGAATGAAAGCCGCATCCTTTTATAGTCGATTTTTAAAGCTAGAAGTCCTCTCTGCCGCTTATAGAGAGGTGGTTGTTGATGAAAATGATGATGTTTTTGGTTTTTTTTTAGCGACTTTGCCAGAGAGCAAGGGTAAAGCCTTATGGCGTGCTTTTTGCTGTAAAGCATTTACCTTTAAACAATTTATTGCCATTTTGTTTGGAGCTTATGGACATCCAAAGCGAGCTCTTGAACGTTTTAGCGTTTGTTTTAGCGGTAAAAATGAAATTTTTAAAAATTATGAAGCCGACAGCGAACTTTTGCTCTTTATTCTCTCGCCCGAAACACGAGGACACGGTATTGGAAAACAAATAATATCCCGTTTTTTTGACTACTGTCGCAAAAACGAGATTAAAAAATTAATTTTATTAACGGATTCTAGTTGCGATGTCTCGTACTATGACCACAATGGCTGGAATTGCCATTGTGCCATTTCTAATGATTTTTTTCCTGAACCCGAAAAAGGAAACAACCTTTTTTCTTATACTCTTGAACTAGAATGAAACTAGTTTCTAGTGCGTGTGTGTTGGGTCGTCACAAGTCCCATGATCATGATCGTGTCCTGGATCTTCACATGCGATAACAGAAAGTGCAAAAGCAATTGATAATATTAGAAATAATTTTTTCATTATTTTCTCCTTTGTTGATTTAATAAAACTATACATCTTTTTACAGGTTAAATCAATTAAACTAATGTAATTGTTAAGTAAGAACTATTATTTAATGTCGATAACTAATGATTCTAATTTTTCACCGTTTAAAAGTTCTCGCTCTACCACAATTTTGTCGTTTCCAGTTGTACAAGTCATTAAAAGCGTTTTGTCGTGTTGGGGTCCTGCACCAATGACAATAGGGTAGAGGTGGTTTCCTCGTGTTTGCGGTGGGACAATTTCTGTGTGGTGTGTATGAGCCGCTAAAAGGAGTTGAACTCCATGCAAATTATAAAGATCCATCCATTCCCGATGCCAATTACGGCTGTTCATGTATTCTACTTTATGTTCTATATTCCACACTGGAATATGTCCAATGGCAATTTTATATTTGGCATTTTTCCATGCATCACTAGTGAGCGCCTTTTCAATCCATTTGACTTCTTTTTCTCTGTAGCTATCAAAATTAACAGCACCTGCATATTCAACATGGTTATCTGGTTTATCTTCTCCTGTGTCCGTTAAAAGAATCGCGGTGTCACCCATTACAATCAGTTGATATATTTGCCCATTGGGGGTGTAAAAAAAGTCATTGATGTTTCTTGCTGCGCCACCGCGGGTTTCGTGGTTCCCTCGCACATTGTATACAGGGATTTTTCTAGTTGATAGTCCATTTGTCTTTTCTAAAACATAATCTACGATTTCATTTGTTGTATTACAATCGATGAAATCTCCATTTAGATAGAGTGCATCATAATTATTTGCCTTATTGACTTTAGCAACATGTTTTTGATAAGCGCTTTTGTTATAGTGAATATCCCCTAAAATAGCAATTTTAATTCCCTCTTGATCTGGCTTTGCTGTTGTAAAAGTATAAAGGGGCGAGGTGAAGCTTTTGCCATAAATGGGTTTATGTCTAAAAGAGGTAATCGTCTTCACTTGAGCTCTAACTTCGTAGGAGGTATTTGGGGTTAAGTCGGTAATAAGGATTCGGTGCATAGTTGAGCCAGCATCTAATAAACCAACAATCTCCCGTTGTACTTTTTCCCATTCCCCATTACTGCCTTTCTCCCGAATTTCGAGCCACGAAAACGACGATCGGTAGGTAATCCATAAAAAAGCCGCTTCCGTTTCGTTTAAATGTTGTAGTACCGGCTCAACCCGAAAATCGTTGATTAATAATTTTGAGAGCTCGTTATACGGATGAATTAAATCATCTGCTTCCCAAGCAAACGCCATCGAAACAGCGAACATCATCAACATCAATATGAAAATTTTTTTCATCTTTATCTCCTT
>CAYJGX010000109.1:0-2269 GCA_964369795.1 uncultured Spirochaetaceae bacterium | reverse complement strand
TAAAATCTGCCATCGATTTCATGCCGTTTGCTTGCATATACTGCGCAATAAAATCGTAGACTTGTGCTGGTAGGTTAGGATTGGAAAAAGTACCAGTCCCCACCTGAATTGCGCTAGCACCAGCGAGCAAATATTCGACCGCATCGGCACCCGAATTGATTCCACCTAGCCCAATAACAGGAATTTTGACCGCACGTGCGACTCGGTAAACAGCCGCAATTCCAACAGGTTTAATAGCAGGACCCGAGAGCCCACCCGTTTTGTTGGCCAAAACGGGTCGTTTTTTATTAATATCTATAACCATTCCTAGCAGGGTATTAATACAGCTAACCGCATCGGCACCCCCAGCTTCGGCGCCCCGAGCAATCTCGGTAATATCTGTCACATTAGGTGTTAGTTTGATAACAAGAGGTTTCTTAGTTAATTTTCGTAATTTTGCGGTTACCATTTCCACGCTCTCGGGATCGGTTCCAAGCGAGAGACACCCTTTTTTAACATTGGGGCAAGAAAAATTGATTTCAAATCCATCGATGGTATCTTCTTCGTCTAATGTTTCTACCACCTTGTAGTAGTCATCGGGTTCGCTTCCAGCGACATTGACAAAAATACTAGGAGAGATCTTTTTAAAAAGAGGGGGCTTGGTTTTTAGAAATTCGTCTAATCCAACGTTAGTGAGCCCAATGGCATTGAGCATTCCACTAGGAGTTTCGACAATTCGAGGAGTCGGGTTCCCAAAACGAGGGGCGGGAGTAATGGCTTTTGTGTATATTGCACCAATTTTATCTAAGTCACAGACTTGACGATATTCGGCACCATATCCAAAGGTTCCAGAAGCAACACCAACGGGATTGCTCATTGTAAAATTTCCAACTTTGAGGCTCAAATCGATTTTTTCGTTTGTGATGCTAGCCATTAGTATTTCTCCCAATTAATTTGATTACTATTAAAAACAGGGCCTTCCATGCAGGCTCTAGCATATCCTTTTTCATCTTTTGTATAGACAATACAGCCCATACAAGCCCCGACAGCGCATCCCATCATCTCTTCCATAGAGACAAAAGAGCGAATGTTTTTAGAATCGCACCAATTATTTAGCGCTTTCATCATGGGAAGAGGCCCACAACTCATGGCAACCATATCGCTATACTTTGAACTTTCTAGGCTTTCTAAATATTGAACCACATTTCCATGAAAACCTGCACTCCCATCATCCGTACACAAAATTAAATTAGGGGGTAAAAATTCTTTATTTGGAACAAATTCTGCCGTCCGAAAACCGGCTAATAGTATCGTAGGAATCCCTTTTGCCTCAAACTCTTTTGCCGTAAAGAGCATTGGGCCAAGACCCACGCCCCCAGCCACTAAAATAGCTCCCTTGCAAGCAACAGTCAAAAATCGATCCTTGTCTCCATCTAAATCGGGGGTCGGGAAGCCCATTCCAAGGGGCGATAAAACCGACAGAGAATCGCCTTCTTTAAGGCAAGCCAAGGCTCTTGTCACTTCCCCGCGAATTTGATAAACAACACCAGCCGTTTTTGATTCTTCGTCCCAGCTTGCAAAGGCGAAAGGACGCCTTAGAGGGTGGTCGTTCGTGCTAGGCACCTTAAGCGTTAAAAATTGCCCAACTTTAGGGCTTTCTAATTCGGGGTTTGTAAATGTTAATTGAAAAAAATCTTTTGATATCGCTTGATTTTTAACAACTTTTGCGGTTATAGTTTTCATAGATTCAGTATAACCTCTAATCGGCTTTTTTTCAATCTCTATTCTAACTGCTTCATAGAATTATTTTGTAGAAAAAAGCGGGTAATACTATAGACATTAGCACGAAATTTCGTTATAGTCATTATATTGAATATGAATATTATTGCATAGCAAGGTGGAAGATATGGCACGAGTATGTGAAATTTGTGGAAAAGGTACAGTAGCAGGGAACAACGTTCCTAGAAAAGGTCAATCTCGACGAAAGGGTGGTGCCGGTCAAAAAGTTGGAGTTAAAACTAAACGAGTTTTCAAACCAAACTTAGTAGAAGTTAAGGCTCTAGTAGAAGGTTCACCAAAATCCGTTCGAATTTGTACACGATGTTTACGAACAGGTTCTTTAACCAGATAATTCTCCTTTACACAAGGTATTAAGGCTGCTCCAATGGGGTAGCCTATTTTTTTTGGGCGTGCCCCCGAATGCTCGGGGTCGGGCTTTTCATTTCAAGTCCTCGCCTGCAGAGCAGACTGTGGGCTTTTCATTGCAATCCCTCACGCGTTTAAGTCAGCA
>CAYJGX010000108.1:0-7382 GCA_964369795.1 uncultured Spirochaetaceae bacterium | reverse complement strand
CGATTTTATAAATACGATTATGTCAACGATAAACGCAGGTGTTTACTTCGGTCGACAACTCTACTCTCTTGACCAAGAACTTACAGGAACAGATTAATTTTATTATAATGAAATCTTATTTAGATTGGGCGGCTACAGCTCTACCTGATGGCGAATCTCTTGCAACGGCTCATAACTCTTATATTAACCACTATGCGAACCCCTCTTCCATCTATTGCATGGGAGAGGAAGTTAAAAAGGTTTTAGAAGATTGCAGAAGTCGCTTTGCAAAAATCATCAATGCCGAACCTGCGCATATCTATTTCTGTGGTTCTGGAACCGAAGCAAATAATTTATTTATCTCATCGCTTTTGCTCACACAAACCCCGGGTTCTATTCTTATTTCTGCAATGGAACATGACTCTGTTTGGAAACCCGTTCAAAGTTTAAAAAAGGTGGGATGGAAAATAATAGAAGTTCCAATTCCTAAAAATGGGATCCACGATCCAGATTTTTTTTGTAGCTATATTGATGATGAGACGCATGCGGTTTTTCTAATGGCATTATCTAATGAAAATGGGGCGGTTCAACCGATTGAAGAAATTGCAAATAGAATAACTGTGATTAACAAAGAGCGAAAACGCAAAATTCGCCTTCATGTTGATTGCGTTCAGGCGCTAGGCAAAATTCCTCTGGATATGAAAAAATGCAATATCGATAGTGCTTCATTTAGTTCGCATAAAATAGGCGCTATTCGGGGAGCAGGTGCTCTCTATTTAAAAAAGGAAATTGCTCCCATTTACTTGGGAGGCGGTCAAGAAAAAGGGATACGAAGTGGAACAGAAAATCTGGGAGCGATTGAGTCCTTTGTGTTTGCTGCCCAAAAATGGGTGGGTAAAATACAGGAGAATGCCAAGCACGCCGCTTTTCTAAAGGAAATGATTGTAAACCGATTGGTTGCGGCGGCTTGCGTCTTGCTTCCCTATTGCGAGAAAGAAGAACTCCTTAATCCGGATTGTTTTAGTCCCTATATTGTTCAATTTTCGCTTCCTAAGCTGCCTACAGAGGTTTCTATTCGCCTTTTAAGTGATAATGGAGTTTATCTCTCTGGTGGTTCTGCTTGCTCTAACAATAGCAAGGAAAAGCTCTCTCGGCTCTCTAAAGCACTTAAAATAAAACCAAATGAAATTTCATCTTCTTTACGTCTTTCTTTTGGACCCACTACTACCCAAAAAGAAATTGAGCATTTCTGTTTCGTCCTAGAAGATAGGCTACTCCCCCTTGCAAAACGCTTTTAAATTCAATAATATGTTTCTATGGAATTTGTTTACTTAATAAAAATTGGCGAGATCGCCTTAAAAGGTAAAAATAGAAATCTTTTCGAAAAACGATTAAAAGATAATTTACGAAATAAATTAAAAGAAATCCCCATTCAACTTGTTGGAGGATGGGGTCGTTACTACATTTCTTTAACAAAAGATTTTGATAATATCGAATATCATGAGGCAATCGATAAAGCGATACGTACCACTTTTGGGATTACTGGCTACGCTAAAACGATGAAAGTTGCTAAAGATATCAACATCATCCTAGAAACTATATATCACTTAATCGATGCACAAGGTGGCCGTGTCACTACTTTTAAAGGGGATGCAAAACGAAACGATAAGCAATTTCCAATGACTTCTATGGAAATTAATTGCTTAATAGGCGAAAAAATCTTAGAACGATACAAGGGTTCGGAAGTCGATGTTCACAATCCTCATTTAAAAATTACAGTAGAAATTCGTGATGCCGCCTATATCTACTTAGACCCAGTAAAGGCCTCTGGCGGCTTACCTGTTGGAATTGCAGGACGTGGCACGTTAATGTTATCTGGAGGCATCGATTCGCCTGTCGCTGGATGGATGATGGCAAAGCGTGGCTTAAAGTTAGATGCCGTCTATTTCCATGCCTATCCATATACATCCGACCAAGCTAAAGAAAAGGTGATAGAACTTGCTAGAAAGTTAGCCCCTTGGAACGATGGAATTGCCCTATTTATTGTTCCTTTTACCGACTTACAGATGGAAATCAATAAAAATGGACGTGATGAAGAAAGCACCATACTCATGCGATGCTTAATGATGGAAATCACTCACAAAATTACCGAAACTCGTAATAACAAGGCCATAATTACGGGCGAAGCTCTCTCGCAAGTAGCTAGCCAAACGGCAGAAAATTTAAGAGTCACTAGCTCACATACCGATTATCCTATTTTGCGTCCTCTAATTGGAATGGACAAAGAAGAAATTATCGAAATAGCAGAAAAAATCGATACATTTAAGACTTCTATTTTACCCTACGAAGATTGCTGCTCACTTTTTAGCCCAAAGCATCCGTTAATTAAAGCCGATTTTGATCAAATGAAAAAGTCCTATGCAAAATTAGAATCGAAAGATCTAATTGAACAAGCAATTAAAAACGCAGAGTACATTTATCTAAAAAAATAAATATAATATCTTTACCTATTGACCTAAAATAGTGAAAATGTTATATTGAATTATCAACGGGGTATTGCCTAGTGGCTATGGCGCCTGCTTTGGGAGCAGGAAATCGCAGGTTCGAGTCCTGCTACCCCGATTTTTTTATGCATCCATAGCTCAGCCGGATAGAGCAACTGCCTTCTAAGCAGTAGGTCAGAGGTTCGAATCCTCTTGGATGTAAACTTTTAAGCAAAAAAATTCTTTTATAGTTAAATTTACTCTTGACAAAAAAACAGGCTACGTTACAATGTATTATATAGGAGTATTTTTATGAATGAGAAAAAAGGAAAAATTCTAAGAAAAATTTTTACAATGTTAGGCGTTTCTTCCGTTGCTTTCACATTTCAAGCTTGTTATGGAATGCCTCCTATCGACGGTGAAGGAACTGGTTTCCCAACGCTAGAAAGTATTAGCGGAAAAGTCACTTCTGCTACAACAAATAAACCTATTGTCGGCATCAAAGTAACAGCAGGAGAATTATCAGATACAACAAAATCTGACGGAAGTTATTATATAGAATTCTCTAACAACTCACTAAGTGAAGTCAACCTTGTAGCAGAAGATGTAGACGGCGCAGAACATGGCTCCTACGCTACTAAATCAAAAACTGTCACACTAATGGTAGACGATCGTACAGTCGAAAATATAGAGCTTGAACTAAATAACTAATGCTAAAAAAATTCAATCAATTTATCTTTAATCGCTTTAAAGAAAATGAAGCTAGAATACACGAACTCACTTACCTTTTTTGGGAAGCAACGCATAGGTGTAATTTAAACTGCCGACATTGTGGAAGCGATTGTGTTAGTGACTCTTTTTACCCAGACATGCCTTTTGAAGACTTTTTAAACGTTGCCAAAGAAATTCGTGCAGAATATACCGAAAGGCCCATTTCTATCGTTATTATGGGGGGTGAACCTCTTGTGCGTAAAGATCTAGCAGAATGTGGGAAAGCACTTTACGACAGCGGGCTTGGTTGGGGAATTGTTAGTAATGGCTTTTTATACGACGAAGCAAAGCACAACGAACTATTAAATGCAGGCATGGGGGCAATTACTTTAAGTTTAGACGGTTTAGAAACTAGTCATAATTGGCTTCGTAACCATCCTAAAAGTTTTGCAAAAGTAGATAAGGCACTAGATCTTATAATTAATGCAGGAAATCGTTTAAATTACGACGTTGTTACATGCGTTCATAAAAAAAATATCGATGAATTACCCGCCGTTCGCGACTACCTAATTGCTAAGGGCTGTAAAGCTTGGCGACTTTTCACTATTTCGCCGATTGGTCGCGCAAAAGAAAATGATGATTTATCCCTCTCCCCTCATCAACTTAAAATACTTCTAGACTTTATCTGCGACTCTAAACCTAATTCCCCCATGACCATCAACTTAAGCTGCGAGGCCTATTTAGGCAGTTATGAACTCAAAGCTCGTGATAGTTACTTTTTCTGTCATGCAGGGGTTCATATTGCATCGGTACTTATTGATGGATCCATTTCTGCGTGCCCGAATATAAATCGTAATTTTGTTCAAGGCAATATCTATAAAGATAATTTTTTAGATATTTGGCAGAATAAATTTAAAATGATGCGCGACAGAAGCTGGACAAAATGTGGTTCTTGTGCAAGTTGTAAAGATTACAAAAATTGTAGAGGTGGGGCTATTCATCTTTGGGACGAAAGCAGAACGGGACCCATTACCTGTATTCATAATCAAATCAATAATCTAAATTGACAAGAAATCCAATGCGTTGTATCATTACTTATGAAAAAATCACATTTATTCACTAATGTTATTATTCTTTTTGTTGGCTCTTTACTATATACATTATCAATTTATATTTTTACTATTCCAGCGAAATTTATCCCAGGTGGAGTTTCTGGGATTGGTTCAATATTACAGATTTTAGTCGATTTCCCTATTGAATATTCTTTATTTTTAATCAATTTCCCACTTATTATCTATGCATATAAAAAATTATCTAAGCATTTTATACTTAATACTTTTTTTTGTATTATCCTTTGTACCTTGCTTTTAAAGCTCTATAGAGTCTTAAATCTTTATACTTTTATTAGCGACGAACCTTTTGTATCGGCTATAGCAGCAGGTCTCTTGTCTGGGATTGGAGTTGGCTTGCTCATTCAATCTGGAATCAGTACGGGTGGAATAGAAGTAGTTAGCATGCTTATACACAAAAAAATAACTTCATTGTCTATTTCATGGATTATGTTTTCTGTTAACATACTCATAATCTTTATAGGCGGTATTCTATATAGTCTTTTTTTAGATTTTACAACAACAGAAGTTATTCGTATTATTATCTATTCCTTTTTTCAAGTATTTATGAGTTCAAAGAGTATGGAGCTTATATTAAATGGGATGTCTACCGCAGTAAAATTTGAAATAATAACAAAAAATGCAACTCAGTTAAGCGCTGAAATAATTAAACAAATGAATAGAGGTGTAACTATTGTCGATTCTAAGGGCGGTTACTCTCATGAAGCTAGTAATCTACTAATATGTGTCGTAGCTAGAATGCAAATAGGACAACTAAGACGAATTATCCGTGAAATAGATCCTAATGCCTTTGTTTGTGCAATTGATGCAAGAGAGGTCTTAGGGTCTGGATTTCAAAAGGAAAAACCATATTCATAGCGCAAAAAGACTTCTAGCAAAAACTAGAAGTCTTTTATTTTAATAAAATCGGGCTGACTGGATTTGAACCAGCGACCCTTCGCCCCCCAGACGAATACGCTACCACTGCGCTACAGCCCGTACTAAATATACATTAGCATATTTATATATTGATGTCAATCTTGCTATTTCCAAAATGAGATATCGCAAATGATTGACTTATTAAATAATTACATATAATATATTTATATGAATGGTAATAAAATATTTAAGACTCTTTTTATTCAATTATTTCTACTCTTTTTTTTACCAATATTTGTTTTGCATGCAAATCCTAATGAACGCACACCTTTTTTTATTAATTATAAGCAAATAGAAACCGAGCACTTTCAAATTATTTATGAAGAGGTTGATGCTCAATCTGCTTTTGAAGTGGCTAGTTTTTGTGAAGAAGCTTACACAAATGTCACAAATATTTTAGGCTCTTTTCCTAAAAAAATTAAAGTCTTATTGCATGGAAGAGTCGACCTAGCTAATGGAAGCTATTACCCTATTCCCGAAGTAATTAATTTATTTATTACCTCCCCTATCGACCATTTTAATGGAGCAAAAACCGAAAGCTGGCTCAAAGGTCTTTTTATCCATGAATTAACTCATTATATTCATATATCGTATGAAAAAGGTTGGATTTACGAATTATCAAAATTTTTTGGACCCTCTATTAAAACAGTCCCAGGTGCTTTTTTGCCAGGTTGGATGCTAGAAGGTTATACAACAAATTTAGAAACAATATTAACTGAAGGCGGACGAGGGCGTAATCCAATATTTGAAATGACCTATAAAAGCCATATTTTGGAAGGAAATCTTTTTACCCGAAAACAGGCTGTCTATACATCAAATACGCCTCCAGTAGGGAGAATTTATGTTTCGGGTTATATTTTTGTAGATTATTTAATAAAAAAATATGGTGAATCCATTATGAAAGAAATTCACCATAAAATGGTCATCAATCCATTTGCTCCTAATAAAGCGGTAGAAGAGGTGACAGGCAAAAACGTAGACCAGCTTTGGGACGAGATGCGTCTAGATCTTATGAATAAATACAAAGAAGATTCACTCATAGAAGCAGGCACTGCCCTTTCGCCTTATTTAAAAGGAGACTGGAACCAACCCGTAGTGACCGACCAAGGTCTCTTGCTTTACCGAGCCGATTTAAAACATCCCTCCGCCCTCATCTTCTACGACCCAATTTCACAAAAAGAAACTATTATCAAAAAAGTACGCCTAAACGATCACGCTAGTTTTTCATCAACCCCCAGTGGAAAAACCATCGTCTATTCCACCTTAGACGCTAATTTAGCTTCGCCGGGCGGAACCTCCTACACATCCGATTTATTTCTTTTAGAAGAAAAGTATCGCAAATCAAACGGTAAACCTTATTGGAAAACAACTCGGTTAACTAAAAATCAACACCTCTGGCACCCTGCTATATCAAGTGACGGAAAACGAATTATTGCAATTCAGAAAGTCGCCTCTTATTCCCAAATTGTCGAGGTCAACAGGATAACAGGAGAAGTTACCACACTTTTTTCAAGTCCACAGACGACACTCTACACCCCGCAATTTTCCCCAAACTCAGAAGCTATCACCTTCGTTTATAATAAGCAAGGAAAACAAGATATTTGGATTCTCGAAAACGAAGAAGCACGCCCTATCACCTCTTTTAACGATGGAAGCGAATATTATCCTAGGTTTATTAACAACGATGAAATCATTTTTACTGCCGATTTCTCTGGAAGTTTGCAACTCTTTAAAATAAATAAACAAACTTTAGAAACCCAATTAGTGTTGCAAGATCCTGTAGGGATCCTATCGGCTATTCCTTACAAAGAAGGCTATCTCTATTCATCCTACAGGAGCCTAGGGCAACGTTTTTTTGTATCCACAGAGCAACAACATCAATCTATCTCTCAAAAATCTTTTATCAACACCCCCATCAAAATAGAAGATTATCCAGAAACTAAATTTTTTCCAGCCTTAGAAAGCAAATTTTATCCCAATATTCCCCATTTAATTGGTTGGACTCCGGTTCCTTTTAATTACACAGAAAAAACGACAGCGGAATCTGCATTGGGGATAGGAGCTTTTCTTGTTGCCCAATCTATAGACAAAGAAAGCTACGTTCAAGCTCTAATAAGTTTTCCCTTTACGGTTGCACAACCTAATATCTTTCTTGACACAA
>CAYJGX010000107.1:0-7392 GCA_964369795.1 uncultured Spirochaetaceae bacterium | reverse complement strand
AATTAGTTCTACACCTTCTGGGAATTCGCTGTTTTTAAACTCGAAGGCATAAACCATAGCAAGTTCGACTCCATTAACCGTAATATTAGGCATTGCCTCTGTATTTATATCTCTTGTCGTTGAATAGACTTCTCCGTTGTCTCCTGTCATGACAGAAGTCGCGGTTATTGTAACTGGACCCGATCCTACGACAACGGCTACATTGACTTCGAATTTTAGAATCTCTGGGTTAGATGATTGCCACCATACTTGAGGTTCTGTCGGCTCATTTGAGAATTCTACAGAAAATACGGTTCCGTTTTGTACATTAGCGGTATTGGGATTATAGACAATATTCATTCCTTCAGGGAAAGTAGGTGGTGGTGTAACAACAACTTCAATTCCAAATGGCTTACTTTCATTGCCTGCATTATCTTTGATTGAATAGTTTCGGATGTAGGTTCCAGCTATTGTAGGGGTGCCATCTTTCCACCAACCTTTTCCTGATTCGTAGTTAAGCCCACTTCCACCTTCGTCGTCGGCGAGGGCAGTTGGGGGGACCCCGTCGATGTATTCGTTTATTCTATCGATGCGCACTTGTGTATCTGAATTTACAAATTTCACTTCGGGCAAACCTCGATCGATAAAAAACTTTCTTTGAATATGGATAGTTCTTCCTAGCTCGTCTGTTGCGGTTACTAAGACGGTGTTTATTCCATTTTCCGTAATTTTAACAGTGTTGTTGACGGGTGTGACTGCTTTTCCGTTAACCTTTGCAATATAGGTTAATTCTGAGGATCCTGTTGCTAGGTAAGATATCTCTATTCCATCAATTTCTTCTCCATTAGCAAAGCCAGGATAAAATGGATAGGCAATGTCGTCTAACATGACTCCGTTTGGGGCATTCATTTCGATGCTTAGAGCTTCTGTATTTCCCCAAATTTTATTGATTTCTTCTTCTAATGCAGCTTCAATCTCTTCTAGTGTAGGAACAGAACAAGCTACGATAAAAACAGTTAAAAATAGTAATAATAATTTTTTCATTTTCTTCCTCCTAAAATTAGAATGCTGGGTCTACAGCGTTGTATAAACCAATTTTTGAAATAACAAAAGGAACATTAGCATCTACGCCAGAAGAAATTTCTCTGTTTTTGATAAATGTTACTTTTACACGTTTAGCGGTAACTGGGTCGTGCCGTAAAATACGTTTGTACCCAATAGTTGTTGTTGTGTCTGGGCTATTATTGTCTCCAGAACCATCTGAGTTGTAAATATAAGGAGGAAGCTCTGGATAGGTTAAAGAGGTGAAATCGTTTTCACTTGCTGTAGTAGAGTATTCCACTTTAAATTCTTTAACTCTTTGTCCTAGTGTAATATATTCTTGTAACATGACCCTATTAAATTCTACAGGATTTTTAAATGTTAAAGTTACATGTTGATTTTCTGTGGCAGTGTCATCTGTTGCCCAGTAGGTTTCAAAGTCTTCGTCTACAAGATTTTGAGGAGAGTAATCTGGATTGCTTCCCCGAATATTACTCGCTTCGATACTCTCTAGAAGTTCTGAGTCGGTCACTAAATTTTTTTCAAAGTGTTTTTGGATAGTTTGCCAATATTTTCTAGCTTGTATTAATGTGTTGTCTTGGATAAGGCCATTACGTGCTGGAGAAAAATTTAGGAGTAGGGTTGCATTTCGTCCGACAGATCGGTACCAAAATTCAATCATATCCAAATAGGATTTAGTTGAAGTAGCAGATGTGCTATTAAACCAACCGGGTTCTGTCTTTACGTCGACTTCTCCTGGGATCCATAGTTGTGAATGTTCTTGTCCAGATTCTCCCCAACCCATTGCCCAGTTTGTTCGTCCTGACCAGCCTCGTTCATTTCCAATCCAACGGATTGTATCGCCAAAGATAACAACACTTTCGTTTTGATCATAAATTTGTTTACGCGTTTCTATTTTCATATTAGAAAGGTAGGTGTTGTTGTCTGTCGTATTTCCTCTGCTAGGGAGTGATGTTGGATTATGGTCTAATGGAAAGTAGTCATAATTTGTATCGCCATTCCAATCTCCGTTAGCATCGACAGGAAGCGCTGTAGCACCATTTGATTTATGCCAAGCATAGGTGTCTCCACCGTACCAACCAGTTAGTTGGTTGGCTCCATCGAACCAAATTTCAAAAAGTCCTACAGGATTTTCCCCTTGTTGGCTTTTTGCGATTTCGATGAGTTCATTGACTTGCTCTCTAAAAATATATTTGTAATCGTCTTCTCTGTAAGCCCAGTTGTTTCGGTCGCCAGGAGATAGGTAGAGGCCAAGTCGCATGTTATTGTCATGGCATTGTTTAGCTAGTGACTTAACCACATCGTCATTTCCTTTTCCAGAGTAAATAGGATTTCGTAACGAATATAAAGTGGTCTTAGATTGAAACATACAAAAACCATCGTGGTGTTTAGCAGTAAAAATAAGACCATTCATTCCAATTCCTTTCATTTCGTCGATCCATTGTTTTGTGTAGACATCTGCATTGTTGCCACCGTAATTTTCTGGGCGGAAAGAATTTCCTTCTGCAGGTTTGCCTTCTCCCCATTCTCTGTTTTGATAGGTGTTAGGACCATAGTGTATAAAGGCATATTGTTCTAATTGGTGCCAAGCAACCTGTGCCGCAGATGGAATTGGCATAAGAGGCTGTGGATCGTTTTGAAAGATGACATCTTCGCGATCAAAAGGTAGCTGCGAAGTGTAAGATAAGGAAAAAGAATAGGGACTGTCAAATAAATCATTTCCATTTCCTAGCGATTTTAGCTTGATAGTTTTAACGGTATTAGAATCGATTCCAGCTAAGCTAAATGTTTCGCCTTCTGTAATCATTTCTTCTAGTATGCTAGAACCTGCTTGATCGAAAAGCGAGATCATGTATCCGCTCGCATTCTCTACCTTATTCCAGACAACCACGTCTCCCTCAATTCTGATGTTTTGAGGTGCGCTTAAATAATCGTAGTTATCTTTTAGATAATCTCCGATGTTTACGTTAGAGAAATCTAACTTAAAATCACAACCAAATAGAAAAACTATAAAGACTATTAATAGTTTTTTCATACTGACCCCCTTTGTGTTATTATTGTAAAGTATTATATTATTCTACATTTAGAATTGTATCCCATGTTTTTCAATTTGTCAAATTTTTCTTTTAAAAAATTAAATTATTTTTTTTAAAAAAAGGCTTGACAGGAGGGTGATTGCGTGTTAAATTAAATTGTAATTATTACAATTACATAAATAAATATTTTAGGAGCAAAATTATGGCAAGATGGATTTGTTCAGTGTGTGGTTACATGCACGAAGGGGATAACCCTCCAGCAAATTGTCCGCAATGTAAAGTACCTGCGGAAAAATTTAACAAACAAGAAGAAGGTCAAATGGCTTGGGCAACCGAACACGTTGTGGGTGTTGCAAAAGGCGTTTCAGAAGACATTATTATGGATTTACGGGCAAACTTTGAAGGCGAATGTACCGAAGTGGGTATGTATTTGGCTATGTCACGAGTGGCTCATAGAGAAGGCTACCCAGAAATTGGTCTTTATTGGGAAAAAGCGGCTTGGGAAGAAGCGGAACATGCTGCAAAATTTGCAGAACTTCTTGGAGAAGTGGTTACCGATTCGACTAAGAAAAACTTAGAAATGCGAGTAGCAGCAGAAAATGGCGCGACCGAAGGCAAGTTTGATTTAGCTAAACGTGCAAAGGCAGCTAATTTAGATGCAATTCATGACACTGTTCACGAAATGGCTAAAGACGAAGCAAGACACGGCAAGGCTTTTGCAGGTCTTTTAAAGCGATACTTTGGTTAATTTGTAAGTTAATAGCAGCTTTGAAGTTCAAAGCTGCTATTTTTTTGTATCCCGCTAACGCGTTAGGAGCCAGAAGAAGCCGAAGGCGTTCCTTTAGGCGAAGCCTAAAGAACCGAAAGGAACTGGAGTTCTGGCGGCTCCGACGGCGAAGCCGGAACGCCTATATAGAAAAAAATACCATCTGTACAATGTGCAGGTGGTATTTCGTATTTTAGTGTAGTAGCTCGTAGTAAGATTCGACTTTTAGGCCAGCTTTAAATTCGTCTAGTGTCATTTCGTTCCAAGTTTTGAATGTCACCTCGTAAGGTTCATTTTGAATTAAATGGAAAAAATTGTCGGAGGCGGTGAAGTCGAAGGGGGTATTAAAGTGGGTGTAAATTGCGTTTTCGCTAGAGGAGAGTTGGACACTAAATTCGGTTGGGGAAATTTCTGTCACTTCGGTGGTGAAGGTGGGTTGTTTGACTTTAAAGTATTTAGGTTTGTGAAAGAGTTTGTGGCCTCTGCTTTCTGTTTTGCCTTCTTCGTTTAAGATCTCCCAAAATAGGACGAGGTGGCCTCGAGACAATCCTTTTCGGTAGCGTCGGATGTCGACCGTTTTAAAGAGAAAGGAATCTGCTGCTGGCGCGAGAATTTCTTGAGAATGGGATTCGTAGATAGTTCCATCAACGCCTTGAACCGACCATTTTACAGTAAAATTTTTATCTTCGCGGTAGTCGTTGACTATCCACATTTCTCCATCTTTGGGAGATTCCATAACAGAACAGTAGGCGGGTGCGAAAATACGTTTGGCAAAATATTGGAGTGCTTTCCATCTGCCAAAGTAGTCGACCGATGACCAAGAAGCAACGGGCCATGTATCGTTAAATTGCCAGAAAAGGGAGCCCATACTGCCAAAATCGTGGCGTCGTTTTCGCCATGTGTCTATTCCGTATTGCATAGCTTCGGCTTGTGTGAGTTGGGATACCGTTACCTGTTTTTCGAAGGTTTTTGGAATAGAAAATTCTTTTTTCATGTATGCCATGATTTTTCGGTTCCCAGCACCATTTTTTTGGTGTGTTTCCATTACTTTTGAAGTAAAGTTATAATCGCTTGGTTCTGCAAATTCTTGGATTGTTTTCATGTCGGGGAAGGATTCAAAGCCGAATTCGCTCATGAAACGGGTTGGAAATTTTCGGTAGGCAGAAATGGGGAGTCCCCCGTGCCAAACTGCCCAGTAGTGGCTATCGCCATAGTTTGGTGAGTTAGGAGCAGCACCACTTTCTCCACTATACGGGGATGTAGGCCAGTAAGTCCGGGTTGGGTCGAGTTTTGCAATGCTAGCGGGAATCATCTCTTTAAAGAGGCGTTTGTTTGCTGGCTTGTGTTGTGGGAACATTAGAACATAACCCCAAAGGTGCCATGCTTCGTCAATTTCATTATTTCCGCACCAAAGGGCAAGGGAGGTTCTATTTCGTAGCCGAATGACATTTTCATCGACCTCGACTTGAACATTTGCAAGATAATCTTCTAAGTTAGGCACGGCATAACAGGCAAAGGCAAAATCTTGCCAAATGAGGATTCCATTTTCGTCTGCTAAGTCGTAGAATTCGTCGGTTTCATAAATTCCGCCGCCCCATACTCGAATCATGTTGAAATTGGCGGCAACCGCATCGGCAAACCGTTCTTCTAGTAGCCCTTTTTTCATTCCACGGGGAATAAAGGTATCGCAAGGAATCCAGTTGGCCCCTTTTGCGAAAATAGGAACATTGTTTAGTTTAAAATAAAAGGTTTGTCCTTGTTTGTCGTTGTCACGCACGAGTTCGATAGTTCTAAATCCATATTTTTGTTCGTAGGTGTCAAGCAAAAGACCATTTGAGCTTAATTCAACTTTTATAGTATATAAATTAGGCTTTCCAAGTTCATGAGTCCACCATAAGTTAGGCTTGTCGATTGAAAGAGATAGCGAACTATTTGCCTCGTTGGGGGAGAATTCTTTTGTTGCGATGATTTTTTCGCCGAAACCCGATAGGGTCGCTGTTGCTGTCAAGGCAGAGGTGTCGTATTGTGTGGTTCTTAGGTTGATGGTTAAGTCTGCCTTTTCTGCTACGATTTCTGAAAAGTTTTTGTAGTCATTGAATTGGATTTCTGTAATAATTTGGGCATCTTTAATTTCTGCCTTATTTATGGCCTTAATATAACAATCTTTCCAAATACCAGAATCTGGAATTTCTGCACCCCAGTCCCAACCAAAGCTATACCAGGCTTTTCGAGTAAAGGGAGTTCCAAGTGTTCCCAAGGCATTTCCTTGCATTAAAGAAACACCGTGTTTCTTGTATTGGGAATAGGCAAATGCCTTTGGACTGTAAATAAGAATTTCTAAATTATGTTCTCCTGCCTCTAAACCAACTTCTTTTAGGTCGATTCTCCATTTTCGGTGCATATTATTGGCATGAAGAATAAGTTTGTCGTTTATTTTGATGTCGGCTATGGTATCGATTCCATCGAAACAAAGAAAAAGGGCTTGGCTATTTAGCATTTCTGGAGTTAAACTGAACTTTCGTGCAAAAGTCCAATCGCGTAAAAGAATGTCATCTTGATTTTGTTCATTTGTTCCGTAGAAGGGATCTTCGATTTTATCGTGTTTTAGTAAAGCCTCGTATAGAGTTCCTGGGATTTCGCCTGTAATCTGAAATTCCGATTTTGGTGCATCGAAAATATCCCATGTGCCATTTAATGGGATTGTTGTTACTTGGGCCGTTAATGATATTGCTATCATTAACAATGTTGCTACGATTAATTTGATTTTCATAATGATTCCTTGGATTATAGATACTTAAACAAGTATACAAGCTGTTTGGCGTTTTTGCAAGATTTTTATTTTGCATTTTTTGATTTCCTATGTTACATTTAGGTGTGAAAAATATGATTTTAATAATTAATTCATTTATGAATTCTCGTTTTTATCTTCCTGTACTCAGTTTGCTTATTTTCTTTTTTTATACGCTAAAATTAGGAGAGGCTAATATTTTTCTTTTTTTATTAATAGCAATATGGGCTTTTTCTTTTCGTAAAGACTTAGACCCACTTCTTGTTTTGCCTCTATTTGTCTTTTTTGCTTTTAGAAAGGATATGAGATTAAGCATTGGCGACTATTTAGGATTCGCATTTGCAGGAATATTGTTGATTATGGCAATTATATTCTTTTTTATTCGTTTTATAAAAGAAAAAGGCATCTGGAAACGAGGACATGCTTTTGGGGCTTTGCTCATTGCATTAGTTTCTATCTTATTTGCCGGTCTAAATTACCCCGAGAACAATTACCGTTTGCTTCCTTTGTTAATTGGAGCATCATCTGGAGTTATCTTTTATTACTTGCTTGTTCTTAATGCAACTTCTAAAGATTTTAGAAATAAATTTATTCTTGCCTTTATTTTTGCTGCCCTTTTAGCAGTAGTAGAAGTAGGACATTACTATTTAACGTGCGAAAATTTAGATGCAGCGATTCGTTATAAAACTATTCGGTTTGGGATTGGAAGAATCAATACTCCGAGTGTCATTATTGCTATGGCGATTCCATTTTGCTTTTTT
>CAYJGX010000106.1:0-7407 GCA_964369795.1 uncultured Spirochaetaceae bacterium | reverse complement strand
GGAACAGAACCTAAAATAAAATTTTACGTCTCTTGTTGTTCACCCGAAGGACTAGAATTAGATATTGCTAAATCCTTTGTCGAGACAAAAATAAAACTTTTTGAAGCTTTTATTGCAGAGGCAACCAATGAATAGTGCATACATTTTTCTTATACTTGTAACAGGTATTGTTGGCTACATGATAAGCGTGACGAAATCTCGTCAAATTCAAGAAAAAGCCTTTAAGCAGTTAAATGATGCAGACAGAAAAACAGTTTTCGATTCTTTTGCACCTTTTAGAAAATATAATTTAGTTCCAGCGGCCTTGTTATTAATAATTTATATTTTACTTGTGCAGTTTGTCGAAGGCATTCCTGTCATGGTATTAAATATCGGTTTTACACTTGGGTATGTCGCCTATTTAGTATCTACCATTTTATATATACGGCAAAAACTCATTCGACTCAATATCGAACCTCGAGTTGTTTTTTCAGTCATTTTAGGCCTAATGGTTCAGTATTTTGGTATGATATTTGTCATAGTCGCAATTGTCGTTTATTTTTATCTTAAAAAGATGATGATAGGCGCTTAGTTATTGAAAAATTTTATTTTTTAGAATAAGGTAAATTATGAGTAAATATATTTTTGTCACAGGTGGCGTTTGTTCAAGTCTCGGTAAAGGAGTAGCTGCTTCATCTATTGGAAGCATTCTAGAAAGTAGAGGATTAACTGTCCGAATGATGAAGGCAGATCCTTATTTAAATCTAAATGCAGGTTTAATGGATCCTCTGGAACACGGTGAAGTCTATGTGACTGCCGATGGAGCAGAGACAGATTTAGACTTAGGAAATTATGCACGATTTACCTCTGCTCCTATTTCTCAAAAAAACTCGTTAACTACGGGGCAAATTTATGACACTGTCATTAAAAAAACACGAAATGGTGGCTACAATGGCGTTTGCGTTCAAGTTGTCCCTCATTTAACAAATGAAATTAAAAACAGAATTTATTCTCTTGGGAACGAAGAAGGTGTTGATGTTGTTATTGTTGAAGTAGGGGGAACGGTAGGGGATATCGAATCTATACCGTACTTAGAAACCATTCGTCAAATTATTCATGAATTAGGCCCTAAAAATGCATTGTCGGTCCACTTAGCACTAATGCCAATTGTTAGCTGTGGAGAAGTAAAGACTAAACCTGCACAACACAGTGTTAAATCGATGCGAGAAATTGGTATCCAACCTCAAATTCTTATTTGTCGATGCCAAGATGAAATGATCGACGAGCAAAAACGAAAAATTGCTCTTTACACCAACATCGATCACGATGCAGTTATATCTGGACATGACTGTCACTATACCATTTATGAAATCCCATTAAGCTATCATCAACAAAAACTAGACGAAGTCATCTTGTCAAAATTAGAATTAAAAGCAGGGGAGTCCGATTTATCGGCTTGGCAAAAAGTTGTAGATTCAGCAAAAAATGCGAAAATGACTTTAAATGTTGCTATGGTTGGTAAATACGCTCAACTAGACGACGCATATAAATCCACAGACGAAGCCATTATTCATGCGGCACTTGCTAATGATGTCAAAGTCAAAATTCACAAAGTCAATTCAAACGAAATAAGTAGCGAAACTAATTTAAAAGCTTTATTAGGTGAGATGGATGCAGTTATTTGTCCTACTGGCGAAGATGAAGCTGGAAGTTTTGGAATTATAAAAGCAACAGAATATGCTCGGATCAATAAAGTTCCATTTTTAGCGGTTAGTTTTGGACTCCATTTAATGGCTCTCGAATTTGCTAAAAATGTTTGTAAAATGCAAAATGCAGGTTCTACAGAATTTAATGAAAAAACCGAAGCTCCAATCGTTATTAAAATTCAAGACGAAGCGATTACACCAACCTTATATGGCAACAATACTTTAAGACTAGGAAATGCAGAAGCTAACCTTGTTGCCGGTTCTAAAATTGCTGCAGCTTATTCAAAAGAAATCAGCGTAGAAAGACACAGACACAATTATCAAATCAATAAGGTTTATCAAGATGATTTAGCAAAGGCAGGAATGGTTGTCACTGCAAAGTCTTGTGATGTACACGATATTATCGAAGCAATGGAATGGCAAGACCATCCTTGGGGTGTGGGTGTAGAATGCAACCCAGAATATACATCGCAGCCGGTTAAGGCAAATCCATTATTTAAGGCTTTTATGAAAGCGGCAATCGATTATCGAAACAGATAGAATATATAGGCATATATAGAAATAGATGCTAGAGAGTGCTTTATCTTAATATACTCTTTAGCATTTTTCTTTTTGCTATTACTTTCGATAATATATATTCTGTCTACTTAATACTAGCCTCCATTTTATAAAACATAATCAATATTCTTTTAAATAAAACTCTTTCATAGCGCTAATGTTATTTGCATTCCCGATAAAACGTCTGTTATTACCTGCTGTTTCTAATGTTGGCGGTAATGTTGTATTAAGATCAAGCATGTCGTTTGCGTGGCCAAGTTCTACCAATTCTTTTAAAAAATTGCTTTTAAGACCAGGAACTTTTGGTGCAATTTCGCTATCGTACCAGGCATAACCATTGTGGCTAACACAAAAAGATTGAATTGTATTAACTCCGTGTTCCTTGTACCAATTTAAATGCTCTTGTGCAACGGCGCTGTTGTAGTCCATAGGACGCGAAAAATCTTTCCAACCCTTCCCACTCCAATTAAAGTCAATGCAGAAGGCTTGAATGCGTTCAAATTCGTTTGCTGTTGCAGTTAAAACTACAAACAATAAAAATAGAACTATTACAATTTTTTTCATATTATCACCATCAATCTTATTGTAACATAGATTAATGAATTGAAAAAGTGTTTTTATTTTGATAGGATGTTTTAAAAGGAAAACGGATGAAATCTTACGACAATCTAATTAAAATTATTAAACGCTTACGAGGACCTGGCGGATGTCCATGGGATATTGAACAGACGCCCGAGTCTATGCGTGGCGACTTAATCGAAGAAATTTACGAATTAGTACAAGCTATTAACGAAAAAGATCCGGAACACATTAAAGAAGAAATTGGTGACGTAATGTTAAATGCCTCTATGGTCGCCTATATGCACGAACAGGAAGCCCTATTCACTCTAGATGATGTATTTAATGAAATCTCTGATAAACTCGTTAGGCGCCATCCTCATGTTTTTGGTGATACCAAAGTTCAAGATACGGAAGAAGTTTTAAAAAATTGGGCAGATATTAAGGTTAAGGTCGAAGGAAGAGCCGAAAAAGGCTTATTAGATAAAATTCCACTTTCTTTCCCTCCGCTTATGCGGGCAAATAAAATACAAAAGAAAGTAGCAAAAATCGGTTTTGAATGGCCAACGCTAGAAGGTGTCTGGGATAAAATAAATGAAGAGCAAGAGGAAATAAAAGAAGTTTTAGCCAACCTAGAGACTGCTACAGACAAAGAAAATAAAGAACAACTGCACAATGAACTGATAACTGAATGTGGAGATTTATTATTTTCTGTGGTTAATTTATGTCGTAAATTAAAGGTCGATCCTTCGGTTGCATTAGATAAAACCAATGAGAAATTTAGAAAACGCTTTAATTATGTGGAAGCAAAAATGAAAGAAGCTGGCATTGAAATGAAAGCCGATGAATTAGAACAAATGGACAAATATTGGGAAGAAGCGAAAAATATGTAGTAATATATAGAATTATATAGCTATTTACCCTTCTGTCGGTATATAAACCTTTTCTATTTCTTTTTCCCATTGTGCAAAAACTGTGCCAATTGGACGTAATTCTCCATCTTCTGCCGCTTTAACGCCCCTTATTGTGGGTTTAATAAAGGTTGTTTTGCTAGTCCACATCTCTTTACGCACCACAACAAACTCGGTCAACATCTCCTCGCTAATGAGTTTCATGGGGTTCTTTTTATCCGCATTAATCTTAAAACGAATACAATCCGAGGTGCTGTCATAAAGAGTGTCAAAGCCCCCTACTTCGGCTATCCAGTTTTCTAGTCGTTCTTTATTTGCCAAAATTCGAGTTCCATTTAAACCTGCTAACTCGTACTCTAGTGCCGATACCAAAGGCATCATCTTTAACTTCTTAAAATTAACATCAACAGGAAAAAGATACAAATCGGTAAAAAGAACCCCTTCAATCGCAAGCAAATTCATCTTATCTAGTAGTTGCTTTTTAAACTCCGGTTTGCGCTCTTCTCCAATGGGTATAACAAGCTCAATTGAGGTCCATTCCTTTTCGCCTTCAAAACCCACCGGCATCGGAGAGGCAAATTCTTGCTTCGGTTTTGGATTAAAACCCTCGCTATAGTGGATTATGCAATCGCTTGTTGTCCACATTCTCGCAAATATCTCGATTAAGTCTCTATGGCTAATCCATGAGGCTTTACCCTTTTTCTGATACTGGAGCAGGACTTTCCATTTAAGCGTCTTAGAGGGGCGTTTTGAGGCCTCTGCGAGGCTTTTAGCACGCTCCATGAGACTAGTAAATTCAGGATTATCCTCGTTTATCGTAGGAATTTTAGACAACCCATTTTTAGAGCCACAAACCCCGCATTTTAAGATACAGTCTTCATTGCAATCGCCTGTAATCTCTTCGTTTATTGCAGCCAGATATTCGCGTTTAAAAAAGGCACTAGAACTTCCTAAGGAGACCGAGTCCCAAGGCAAAGCTTCGTCTAGCGGGAAACCCTCTTTCATTTTTCTTAAAAATTCTGGATCCATCGTCTCCATCGCCTGGTTCCAGGCATCTAAATTAAAGTATTCGTCCCATGGACAAAGGTAGGCGCCTAGTTTATAAGCTTCATAAATCATAAGCCCAATTTTTTCATCGCCCCTAGAAACAACCCCTTCAATCCAACTGTTAACTGGATCTTGATAACTGACTTTCACTTTTAAAGGTTTAAGAGCATCTTTTATCTTCCAAAATTTCTCTCGAGCTGCTTGAGCCTCTAATTGAGGAGCCCACTGAAAAGAAGTGTGTGCCTTAGGAATAAAAGTTCCAACGTTTATATTGATGTTGATTTTTATATTGGCTTGAATTGTTTTGATAAAATCGATAATCTCTTGAGCTTCATCTTTAAAAATAGAGGCAGGCAAACCGACCATAAAATAAAACTTAGCCAGACGCCATCCACGGCCCACCGCTTCATGCAAAATTTCAATAATTTTATCGATATCGACATCTTTATTTAAACTTTGTTGCCACCCTTTAGAGGGCGTTTCGACAGCAAAAGTAAGACCCGATTTTCTAGAATTTCCCTTGTTTAAGGATTCAAGAATATCAAGTCCAAAGGTATTTACCCGTAGCGATGGCAATGATAATGAGATATTTTGATGTTGAAATCGTTCATTTAAGATTTTTGTGAGGGGTACGATATTAGGAAAATCTCCACTCGATAACGAAGATAGCGTGATATTTTGAAAGCCACCTTTTGACACTAAATAATCTGCTTCATTAAAAATTTCGGTTAAAGATTTATCGCGAGAAGGATTATAATAAATGCCCGCATGACAAAAGCGACAATTGTTCGGACACCCTCTCATAATTTCGACGACCCCATGGTTTTGAACCGAAAAATAGGGAACCAAAGGGATTTTATTTAAATCCTTTATAGTCTTAAAATCTTGCCAAATAGAACGTCTTGCTTTTTTCGTTAAACTAGATTTTCCTCCTACCCACATAAATGAATACGAAGCTAAAATCTCTAGTTTTTCTTGCCGTGTTTTTCCCTCTCTTTTTGCCACTGCTAAAGCATCTACTAATTCTTTGCCACCCTCTTCAAATTCACCAATATAAACAGCATCAACAAAAGGACTAAGAGGCAATGGATTTGTCGAGGCAGGCCCACCACAAAAAACAATAGGATCTGTTTCAATTCTATCTTTTGCTAATATGGCAATATTTGATGCATCTAAAATGCCAATAATACTGCTTATTGCTAATTCACTACCAACGGTAAAACCAAGCAAATCTAAATCTTTTACATAACGATTTTTTTCTAAAGTGAATAAAGGAATACTTGCCTCTTTAAGTGCCTCTTTAAAATCGGGTGCTGGAGCAAAAAGTCGTTCACAAGAGACTCCATCTACCTCATTCATCATCTCATATAAAATGCGAATAGCATTATTGCTCATTCCAATCTCATACAAATCGGGAAAACAGATAGCCGCATAAAAATCGCAATCACTATCGGGCTTAACAATAGAACCCATTTCACCGCCAATATAGCGAGACGGTTGGCGAACATTTTTTAAAATCGAAATTAATTTATTATCAAAATTCAAGTACATATAAAAACCTCAAGTTAATTAGAGCGGGAAAGTTGAATCACAATGCCTATGCAGATAAACGACATTAAAATTGACGTTCCTCCATAAGAGACAAATAATAACGGAATTCCAATAACAGGAATCATCCCAATATTCATGCCAATATTAACGACCATATGATACAAGAAAATTGAATAAATCCCAGATAAAGTCAATGTAAAAATCAAATTTGAAGACTTCAATGTAATAAAAATAAGCCGAATAAAGCTGACAATATATAACAATACACCCAAACCATCCCCATTCTTCACCCAATATAGAAAAGATGAAATCGGTGGGCTGTTCTGGGACAAATTGTCCATGGCTTAAATCCCCTTTTAAGAATCCTTTACCCCAAAAACCACCCGAACCAATGGCAGTGGTTGCTTGTTCAATGTTATAACTGGTTTTTAAATCTAATTCATTATCTAAAGGATATATAAGCCGTTCAATTTGATAAGTTCCTAAAACACCATTCCAATTATCTGTAGGGACGGTTGCAAATGAGATGGTGTAAGATGTGGCAAAAATTAAAAATAAATAGGTAATCCAAAAAAAGATTGAATTTTTAGAGGAGAAAAAACCAAGAAAAAAAATGTACTTGGAATAACAATCCTAGCCACTCTTTCTGTGAGTAACATGGAAAAAAAGTTAGCTTCATTACGATATTGAGCGAGTGCCGCAATAACTGTAAAAATATAGACTAAAGCAATCACTGCTAAAATACCCAATATGACTTTTTTGCTCCCACCAGCCTTTATTAAAAGGACAACGGCAATTGGAAAATAGACAGAAGCAGTTCCAAGATCTCCTTGTAAAAAGGTTAAAACGATAGGCAAAAAAGCCAATAAAAAAAACAGCGAAAGTCCTTTAAAAGTCGATAACTTAGTTTGATATTTACACAGCAAAATGGCATATAAAACTACAAAGAAAGGCTTAAAAATCTCACTTGGTTGCAAGGAAAACCCACCTAGTCGAATCCAAGAATGTGTGCCATTGTGGGGTTCTAATAAAAAAGGAAATATAATAAGCAGATAAAAAAGAGGTGCCGCATAACTAATCCAAATGGAGTAATCTCT
>CAYJGX010000105.1:6952-7502 GCA_964369795.1 uncultured Spirochaetaceae bacterium | reverse complement strand
AACGTTTTAACGAGTTATACTCTATAGATTCTCGTGCAAATACATTTTATAAAACGATAAATGAGGTCTCTAAATGAAAGAATTATTTTTTGTAACTCCATCTTTAAAAATTGGAGGCGGAAACAGGGTTTTTTTTGAACTCGCCAACCTACTTACAGATGAATATAAAATATCAATAATTGCTCCTAATAACAACAAAGATCGTAATACTTTTACTATCAACCCCAATATAACAATTAAAGCTATCGGCAAATTTTCAAACTCTAAAATCAAAAAAATTATAAACCTTTTTAAAACATATGCATTTATTAATAAACAGAAAGGAAGTCCTATCTGCATTTTTACAGACCCTATCATGTGTTTATTTTTAAATAAATGTAAACAAAAGAAAATCATTCGCTTTATGCAAGCAGATGATTATAGAATCTTTGATGATGGTCTAATTTTAAGAAACAAATTCTTACTTAAAATTTACAAGTATTTATGCTTAAAATCCTATAACTATAAAAAACTAAATTGGATATTTAACTCTAAATTTTCCTTTACACAA
>CAYJGX010000105.1:0-6912 GCA_964369795.1 uncultured Spirochaetaceae bacterium | reverse complement strand
TTAAATCCAACATGCAAAATAGTACATCCTGCTATTAATCACTCTGTGTTCTCCCCTTGCACTAACTTAAATAATGAGTTCAATGTATCTCTAGTAGCACGAAAGCATCCGTTAAAGGGCGTTCAAAACTTCTTAAACGCTTGGAATATGCTCAATGATGCCACTAAAAACAATGTCAATAATATATATTTCATCAGCCACGATGATTTATCTAGTTTTTCTTTAGATCCAAAAATTAAAATCATTACTCCTAAAAATGATATTGAAATAGCAAAATACTATAATAAATCAAAAATTTTCATTTCACCATCTTGGTGGGAAGGTTTTGGACTCCCCCCACTAGAAGCAATGGCAAGTGGCTGCCTTGTTCTTTCTTCTAAATCTGGCGGAGTCGATGAATTTTTAGAAGAGAATCAAAATTGCCTTATGTTTACACCCCAAGATGACATCCAACAAGCTGATTTATTAGAAAAAGCAATCAACAATTATGCACAGTATAAATCACTTATTCAAACTGGCATTGAATCCTCTAAAAATTTTTCGTGGAAGAACTCGACAATACAATTAAAAAACATTTTGGACGAATACAAGTGCTAACATCATCTATTGTCTTATATAAAACCAACCATACAGAACTCTCTAACGCAATAGCTTCATTTTTTCCTTCATCAACACGCCATCTTATTTTGATCGACAATTCTCCAACAGACGACCTTAAAAATTTCGCTAATAGCGAATACATTACCTATATTAAAAATCCGACAAACTCAGGCTATGGATCTGCACACAACATCGGCATAAAAAAAGCTATTGAATTAGGTTCAAAATATCACATAGTTTTAAATCCAGACATAGAGTTTACCCCACTTATTCTAGCCGAACTCACTAGCTATATGGACGCAAACCCAGACGTTGGCTATCTACTACCAAAAGTCACCTACGCCGACGGCGAACTACAATATCTATGCAAACTTTTGCCGACGCCTGGCGACCTTATTTTTCGTCGTTTTCTTCCTAAATGGAAATTTCTAGCTAAAAAGAATGACCTATACACTCTTATGCACTCTGGTTACGATAAAACTTTTAATCCGCCCTGTCTTTCGGGTTGTTTTATGTTGTTAAATTTAGAAATCATTAAAAAACACGACCTCTTTTTTGATGAGAAGTACTTCATGTATTGCGAAGATTTTGACCTCATTAGACGCATTCACCGTGTAGCTAAAACGGTTTTTTATCCCGAATGCACAATCATACACAATCATGCAAAACAATCTTATAAAAGCAAAAAAATGTTAAATGCTCACATCAAATCTGCAATCTACTATTTTAATAAATTCGGTTGGTTTTTTGACAAAGAAAGAAAACATTTTAATAACCTGTGTTTAGCAGAGATCGATTCTCTAAAATAAAGATAAAAACCTACTATACTCTTCCTTTATCTCTTTCACTTCATATGCACAATTGTCTTTAGCGTAAAATTCATCGATAGAGTCCAAAAGCTCTTGGCTATTCGTGCAAACTTTAATATAGTCTAAATGCGCTATCCAAACTCCAACCCCAGAGACTTTTTTGCTAATATTGTCTAGAGCTAAACAAGGTGTTTTCGTAATTGCAGCGAAAATCATGCCATGCAATCGATCGGTAATCACTAAGCGAGAAGAAGCAAAGTTTTTCCATATTTTAAATAGGGATTGTTTTCTTTTCCTACTTGAAATTTTTCTATGATCACAAGTATCGATATAGCGATAAGAAATTTCTTCTACTTTTAATGTTTCCTCTAAATTTGCAAGAAACGACTTATCTACCACCTTTTCTTTATCTTTTCGTAGGCAAAGAAGGATTCCTTTGCGTTTTTTATTAAAGTCAAATCCATCTAAAGACATAACAACATCTGGCAATAGCACAAATTTTGGCCCCAAAAAGTTTTTAACACAAAAATTATAAGAGACTTTATCGCGTAAACAGATAGTTAAATCTTTAGCCTTTGAATAGACCTCTTTATTTTTATTTAGCCTTAAATAACCTTCTAGTGAATCGTCGTAATAACAAGTTTGAGGAAAGACGACAATTTTATTATTTTGATAACATTCAATTATTTCGGTTATCTTAGAATCTTCATATGGCCATAGTGTGCCTAGGTTTCCCCCACCATCAATAACAACGATGTCCTCATCTTGAATAATTTTTTTAATCTTAGTTTTGAATATAAAGTAATCCCTGTTTGAAATTTCGATTAGATTGATGGCCTGTCCATATTTTTGGAAAAGTTTTTTTTGTGCATAAGTAATCGCATGATCGCCTAAATTGCCATGACAAGGCGTTGCCATAACAATAACGTTTTTTAAGGTTCTAGATCGGCTCTTCTTTAAATGGTGCATCCTCCACATCCATCGGCCCGACATTACAAATAATATTTTTTTCGCTACTTCTTTTGTCATGGTCTTTAAATATCCGTTTCCCCTGACAATGGATCGTATTCTCTTCAAAAAGGTTAATATACAATCAAAATATTTCGTAGAAAAAAGTAGGAATAGCATTCCCACTATTTTTGCACGAAAATCTAACCTTTTAAAGGTTTTGAAATAGAAGAGCTTTGCCTGTTGCTTTAGCTCCTTGAGAGCTCTTCTATTTTCTTTTTTTAAACCTAATTCCCTCGAAAAAACGGTATAAATAGCCGCAATACGCTCAATGCTCCTAGAAACGGGGTAATCCATACTCTGCGAATAGAAAAACTCCCCCCGATTTAGCAATGCTCTAACCGCATCTAACCGCTTTAGTGTAATGAAAGATGTTACAATGCTATTGTCTCTTTTGTAATAATAATAAAGCTGATCTGGAATAACCGAAATCCTATTACATTTTTCATATACTTCATGAATAATATATTCATCTTCGTGAATTTTTCCCTTTGGATATCTTAGATCCATAAAAATTTCACGTTTGTAAAGCTTATTCCAAGCAATACACCAAGTGTCGTGAGTATGAATCTTTAAGTAGACCTCATCTCTTGTAAAGATTTCGTGTTTTATAATATTGGATTGATTCTGACTTTCTACATGCTCTTCGTCCACGGATATAGTCCGATAATTACATATAACTAAATCGCTTTCATCATTTATAATGGCATCGACTAATATCTGCAACATTCTTCTTGAAATGCTGTCATCGGAATCAACAAATAGAATATATTCACCAGTTGCAAGATCTAATCCGCTATTTCTAGCACTAGAGAGTCCCCCATTTTCTTGGGAAATAACTTGAATTCGAGTGTCCTTAGCGGCATACATTTCACATATCGTTAATGAATTGTCGGTAGAGCCATCGTTAATGATAATTATTTCTAAATTCGTATACTCCTGTTCAATGATTGACAAGATACTCTTTTCAAGGTAATTTTCGATATTATATACTGGTACTATTACGGAGACTAGCGGATTCTTTTTCACTTTACCCTCCTTTTATCTACTCTCTTAAGAATATGACATAAATTCGTATTTGTCTAGACTTTTACTGATGTCTATACGCAATTAAATAATATAAAACTTTATTGTTTAATAATGATACGGTCTTGCCAATCTCCACAGTGGACTTTCCCTCTATTTTATAATATAATTTCTTATGGTCAATTTATTAAAATCTTATTTTAAAGACAAACCTTTCCTTTTAGTCTATCTCTTTGGCTCTTTTGCAAAAGGTCTAGAAAATTTTGATAGCGATGTAGATATTGCCATTTTATCTAGGGAAGAGATCAATCTATATGACTATCAACAGGAACTAATTCAACTACTAGGCAGAGAAGTCGACCTCATCAACATAGCAAAAACAAACATCATCCTAAAACAACAAATTGCAATAACAGGCATCCCTCTTCTTGGGACTCCAGAGGCAATCAACAGCTTTAAGTACAATACAATTGTAGAATACGCACAATATAACGATGATCTTTTGCCTGTCAAAAACAAAATTCGTGAAAATGGGTACATATTAGGAAAAGGTAGGGTATAGTGTCTGAAATAATTATTTTTAGCAAAATTGAATCTATTGAAAAGTGTTTGTCTCGCATAGAAGAAAAAAGAACATCTCTAAAATTTAATTTAGAAGATTATGACACATTAGATATCATTGTTCTAAACTTACAAAGAGCGTGCCAACAGTCCATAGACTTAGCAATGTTCATTGTAGCAGAACAAAAGCTCGGTTTACCAAAAGAAAGCGCGGGTGCTTTTACTTTACTTGCAGAAAACAATCTTATTACAGACGAAGTAGCCAAAGCAATGCGCAGCATGGTAGGATTCCGCAATATTGCTATTCACGAATACCAAAAAATCGATCCAAAGATTGTAAAATCAATTCTTAACGACCATCTAAATGACTTTAAGAATTTTACATCTCAACTAATAAAAAAATAACCAGGAGTCCACATGAAAAAATTTCTTTTACTAACAATCATTTTATTATCAACAAGTCTTTCCCTTTATGCACAACGCAACCTTTCTGTCGAGTTAGGCCACCCCGTCTATCAAATTATAGAATCGTTACAAGTTCGTGGCTTGTGCCGTGACCTCCCTAAAACAAAACCCTACTCGCATGCGGTCATTGTTACTGCACTCGAGCAAGCCCTTAATCAAGAAGAAAAACTTTACCAAATGGAAAAAGAAATTCTAGAGCATTACATTGCCGATTTATCGGGAAAGCTCGACTACAAATGGTATCAAACTGGAAGTTATCGCTACGACAGCGAGAAAGCGGCAGCCAAAAAGTTAGCAGAAGCGACAACTCCTACTCAAGAAGAGGGCGAAGACGCCGCCACGGAGACCGCTTCTAACGACTTAGAAGACGAAAAGGAACCCGTTCGTGTCACCACCGAAGTAGGGATCAATTGGTACACCGATTTTAATGCAGATGCCGTTAGCGGCGACCTTGGCACAAACAATTTTGCAAAGGCCTATGTGCAAGGAGATATTTCGGATTATTTCTCCTTTTATTTTGATATTGGAGGCGGCGTCGTCCTTCACGAAGATTTAGCCTATCAACCTTTTTCGTATAAGAAAAGTTGGGCGGGCAACGTCGTCCCTATGCAAGGCGATATGAATAACAATTTTCATGCCTATCCAACCACTCTATCGGGCGTCTACGATGTAAATCCAGAATTGGCACTTGCCTTTTGGGACGATAAAGTTGGGCTTAAATTTGCTCGAATAGATCGCGACTGGGGTTACGGCGATGGCAGCCTTATGCTAAGTGAAGATGCCATTCCCTTTTCGGCAATCGATTTTTATATAAACCCAGTGGACTGGTTTAATGTCTCTGTCATTACTGGTTGGCTAGAGGCAGAAGTACAAGGGAACGAATGGGCAAAGCCAGCGGCTTTTCAAAATATGTTTGCTGCAACTGCTGTCGAATTTTTTATCAGTAAATATGCCTATGTTTCTGCCTTTTCTTCTGCGGTATTCATAAAACGCTCCGAGGGGATGTATTCCTTCCCAGGCACAATGGGCAGTGTGACACAACAAACCATTGGCGACTTCGATAATCTACAAGTGGGTGCCACCGTTGGTGGAAAATTCCCTGGTTGGTTTGATATTTATCTTTCTATGTACTTCGATGAATTTAGCCCCACCACTGGCGAAGCCTTTCTGCACAAAGACAGAAATATGTTTTCTACGCAAGTAGGCCTCAATCTAGAACTCCCCTTTATCCCATTTACCACCTTTAGTCTGCAATACACTAAAATCGAACCCTACATGTACACTCACCCACTCGTCAACACTCCCTACTACGATGACCCAATGTCTCAGCACTATATTACGGCAGGGCAAAACCTAGGTTACTTCCTCCCCCCAAATTCCGACGAACTTAAAATAACCCTCAAAAGCCAACCCTTTTGGTTCTTCAATGCCGAGCTTAAATATTCCATGATCCGTCATGGTGTTGATGTTGATGGCAGTACCCTCTTAGGCGACACATTAAATTATGCGGGTGGCCTTCTGACCAACCCTCTTTACAACAAGAACTTCTTAAAAGATGGCGTCTACGAATGGTTTCACACAATAGGAATAGAAGGCGAAGTCGACTTACGATTTATTGAACCAGCTATCCCCATCAAACTAACCCTAGGCTATCACTATGTCCATAAATACCATACAAGTTGGGAAGGTGGCACCATCCGACCTGCCGAGGCAGGAGCAACCGAGACTCCCAGTAAAATGGAAGGTGGCAACATGATCTATGTAAACAACGCAACCTACCAAGATTCTAGCCAGCACATATTCTCTCTTGGATTTAAGCTTTTTTAGTCCCTAAATCCTATGCTGAATTTGCCCCTCATAGAGTGTTTTATCGCCATTATTCTTGTCGATTAGCTCTTGTAGAGCTGCCTGACAATGGCTAGACATATTTTTTAATACAAGTTTTGCCGAAGCCCCACCCTCTTTAAAAGAGCTGGGGTAAATGGGCTCCCCAATTTCGATTGTTATTTTAGGAAAAGGTCGAGTGATCTCTTTTTTAAAAAAATATCTTCGTTGCAATACGATTGCAACAGGGACAACGGGAAGATTCTCACGTAGACTATAAAAGAAAGCACCATCCATAAGAGGAAGAACCTCTTGATTATAATCATATAAATCGCCCTCCGCATAAAAATGCACCCAATCCCCCTTTTTTAAGGCCGTACGAACATACGGGGTAATCGCTCCTGGATTTTCGGCAGGAATAGGAAAACCTCCAAGCAAACGCACAAAAAGATTGAGCCCCTTCACCCTAAAAGCTTTTTCGGTAGCAGAAAAATGCATTTTCTTGGTATAAAGAGCTAACCCAATAAGTCCAGGATCTAAGTAGGTACAATGGTTACTTATGGATACGGCTCCTTTTTTTACCAAGCGTAAATTTTTCCGACCCCTAATTTTAATTTTG
>CAYJGX010000104.1:3103-7596 GCA_964369795.1 uncultured Spirochaetaceae bacterium | reverse complement strand
CCCTGCCCAGGCACGCGACAAGAAATTTCGACTTCCCGGTGGTATTCCACCTTGCATTTGCACTTAGGCTTCCGTGCCAGTCGTCTTCTTTTATTAATCTATAATATCGCTTTTTGTAATTTTTTTCAAGCAAAAAGGCCAGAGTCGAAAATTAATTTTACTTGCGCAAGGATGCTCTAATATCAGATCCAGGATGGTCATATAAATTCATCTGCCTCTCTTTTTGGGCGTGCCCTGCCTACGGCAGGTCGTTCCCTTTCAGGCTACACTTCGTTTCGGTTCTTTGGCTCTATTTGACTTCATCATGAATCCAATGTTCTAGTTACTAGATTGTCCAATAAACGACAGCCAAAGGAACTCACTCGCAAGCTCGTGCCCTTTCAGGCAACTCACGCATTATTTGTAAAAAAAATATATGTTTTTTTTAAATAACGACTATATATAACTTGATTTCAAAAAAAAGGTATTCTATAATAAATCATGAAAAAGTTTAATTTTGCCCTTGTTTTTATATTAAGTACAATTTATCTATTCTCTAGTAATCAAATTGTCAAAGTTGGATATGTAGAAGACTATGGAATTATCCAGACTCCGTATATTCGTATGCACGAAGGCTTTGGTTATGAATATTTAAAAGAAATAGAAAAGTTTACCGATTTTAAAATTAAATTTGTTAAAGTAGATTGGGCAGAAGGCTTAGAAAAACTCGAAAATGGCGAAATTGACATCTTTGGGCCAGCCCGTAAAACACCAGATAGATTAGAAAAGTTTCATTTTACCGACTTAGAATTTTGTAAAGAAGATATTTTCTTAATATCCCCTTCTCAACTAGAAATTACCTCTAACGATAAAGAAGCTTTTAACAATTTAAGAATAGGAGTTATCGAAGGAGATGCAAATTTCGAATGTCTCAAAAAATTTCTAACAAAAAATGATTTATCTCCTAAAATAGTCAAAATTCCTCACAACAATTTTACAAATGACTTCAAAGAAAATTTATACGATCTCAGAATGGCAACATCTTTGTTTGATATCAACAATGTTCAAATTTTCGAATTTATAGAACGTGTTCCACTCTATTTTATGACTAACAAGAATAATGCCTATGTAACAAATCAATTAAATAATGCAATGAAGGCGATATCCGAAGAACACTATCTTTTTACAGAATCGCTCTATTTAAAATATTATTCAAGGTTAGAACGCAGCAAAGAATCTATCAATATAAATGATATCAACAATTTTTCAAGAGACAAAATCTATAGTGTCGGCTATCATAAATATCATCATCCAGCTAGCTTTACCGACGACAATGATCAAGCAAGAGGCGCACTTATTGATACAATGAATAAGCTAGCTGAAATGTTAAAAATAAAGGTGCAGTATATTCCCCATGAGGGACATGACACCCACGACCCAAACCTAGATTTTAATCTTTGTATGTTAGAAAATAAGGCAGAAGAGTTTGGATTGTCGTCAATTCCCTATGGACATATTAAAGCTCTTCTCATTATTCGAAAAGATCTTCCAAATGAGACAAAAAAGACGATTGCCTCTATGAATTATGGCACTATCGATATCAGTAACTTCTCAAATAATATTCCAAATGCCACAGTAATACCAGTAAGTAACATGATCGATATATTTTATGGAATTAAAAACGGAATTTATGATGGCATTGTCACCTCAGACCACGTAAGCAACAGCATCCTAAATTATTTAGATATCAAAAAATATAAAGTAATCCCACTCAATTATGAACTACCCATCTCAATAATGATATCCCCTAATTTACCCCCAGAAACATTATCAATCATGAATAAAGCTATTTCAAATTTACCCCCTAATTTTCTTCAAAACAGCTTCGTAGAGAATTCAAATTACTTTACCGACAAACCTACATTCGCAAACTTAATATATACATACAGATTCACTATCATTATTCTCTCTCTTCTTGTTATATCGTTAATGGTAGGGCTTAGTCTTTATATTTCAATTAAACATCGAAAAAAACTTCAAAATATTATCGATACAGACAAACTGACAGGGACTTTAAGCATAAGTAAATTTGTCAAAGAAACTAAACGCATTTTAGCAACGGCACAAAAAAATGAATATATCATTATTACCTTCGATATCGATAATTTTAAACATGTAAACGAGCTCTATGGTTATCAAGTAGGAAATCAAATCATTAAAAATTTTGGTAAAAAAATTGAAAGTTTTTGTCTCCCAGGTTATTTGTTTTAAATGATGAGATTACCTTTTCACAAGAGGATGCGGATAAAGAGATTGTCAAAGACCATTTTATTCAAATGGGCAGTAATCAATTTATTAGTATGAGTAAAGGAATTTTTGTTATTGATGACCCGACTCTAGATGTGGATTACATGATTGACTGCGCTAATTATGCTCGAATAAATGGAAAAGATATTTTTGGTACAACCACCTTCGTATATAACGAACAAATGAAGCAGTCCATCAATTTAAAAAATAAAATTGTTACTTTAATGCAAGCGGCTCTTGATAACCGTGAATTTTATCTTGTTTTTCAGCCTCAATATCGGGAGCAGAGGTTTTAGTTCGATGGAAGACAAAAGAAAACAAGTTTTATTTTCCAAATGAGTTTATCCCTATTTTTGAAACAAATGGTTTTATTGCTAATTTAGATATTTTCATTTTTGAATGTGTATGTAAACTGATGAAAACGACATTTAGTCAAATGCCAAAAATCTCTGTCAATTTATCACGAACAACCATGCTTAAAGATGACATTGTCAACATCTATCATTCCATTATTCAAAAATACGGAATTGCACCTGAAAAAATTGAAATCGAAATAACAGAAAGTGCCATCGTACAAAATCATGAACAGATAACAAAGACTATAGACGAATTAAAAAATATCGGCTTCATAATATCTATGGACGACTTTGGAACAGGCTATTCTGCACTTTACAAATTACAAGATATCAATATTGATATTTTAAAAATCGATGGTAAGTTTATAGAACACATTCAAAATAGCGAAAAAGGATTTTCTCTAGTAAAAAATATTCTTGCGATGTCAAAAGATTTGCATCTAACAACCGTCGCCGAATGCATCGAAACTCAGGAGCAATTGGATTTACTCCAAGAGTTAGGTTGCGATACAGGACAGGGTTATTTATTAGCCAAACCGATGGAATTAGATTTATTTGATTAACAATTAGAAAAATTTAATCTTCAATTTTAGTAATTGAGATTATGAATTTAAGAAAAAATGCCTATACGAGATCTATTGGAAGTAATAGGCTTTATTGAAAACGTGTTTTCACGAAAAGCCTATTGCTGAAAATAGGCAAGTGTAGGCATTTTTATTCTTCAATGCAAAATCTAAATGCCAATTTATTCGAATTGCTAGATACTATAATAATTATTATTTCTCAAATTCATCTATCAGCCGTAACATTTGACTTGGATAATCAGTCGTTAGAGTATTAACACCAAAACTAATGAGTTTTTTTGCATCATAATCATTGTTGACCGTCCATACATGAGATTCTAAGTTCTTGTTTCTTAATTTTTCGATTAATCGAGAAGCTCCTGGATATGCATGAAAAAAACTAAGACCATCGAGATTATCGGTTGTTAAATCATTAAGGAGTTTATCTTCTTCTGCGATTCCACCCATTGTCTTTAAAAAGGCCATTTTCAAATGGGGCATTTGCTTTTTTGCTTCTACGATAGTTTCATAATCAAATGCAATAATACGAACCTTTTTTGTAAGATATTTTTCTTGAGATAAAAGCTCTTTAATATATGGAACAATTTCAATCCCGCTTTTAATTTCTAAAACTAATGTGACACTATCAGGCAAAATATCAAGAACTTCACTTAAAAGAGGAATTTTTTCTCCATTTTTTAATGTTAGTTTTTGTAGATCTGCATAGGTCGACTTAGTTACTATTAAATTTTTGTCCGCAACTCTGAGGGTAGATTTATCGTGCATTGCAACAATTTTTTTATCGGAAGTTAATTGAAAATCGCCTTCAATATATTGTGCACCTTGATTAAATGCTTCATAAAAAGCTTCTAAACTATTTTCTAGAGCATCGCCCGAAGCTCCTCTATGAGCTATTACATTGGTAATATTACCCCCTGGATAGGGTGATATTGAGAGACACCCAGCTAAAATAACAGTAAAAAATAGAACTACTAAAATATTAAATTTATTTGTTATAGTGTTCATAAAATCTCCTTGGCGAAATGACTCGCCCTCCTTTTTTCTTTGAATCATTTAGTCTTTTTGAATATTCTGCTTGCCATGCTTTTAACACCAATTCAAAAGACAATTGATTTTTATCCTGTGCATTTAACTCGTCGTTGATTTTAATATCCGATGTCGTTAAAACCTCATTCGCATTCTTAATAGTTTTTGGGTTACTATAATAAGATGGATCTAAAATAAAACTATTTTCATTTCGATAATTTGTCAATAATTTTTTATAGGT
>CAYJGX010000104.1:510-3093 GCA_964369795.1 uncultured Spirochaetaceae bacterium | reverse complement strand
GGTTTCTTCATGAATCCCCTTTTTTTCTTTCCATTTTAGGTTGATGGTCTTTGTTTCTGTACTAAATGTCATAACCTTATCTGTTGTCATTATTTCTGTATTGCTACCATCATTATTTTTTCCATTAGCACTCTCTAAAGTAAGATACCAAGGAATAGGAATGGAGATAAAGGCCGCTTTTTTCCCCTCGTGAAACTGATGATTTAATAAAAGAGTAGCCCCATCTTCTATAAATTTCATGGTTGCACTCGTTTTTCCAAATTCAGTTGGCATATTTTCTATTCTAATTTCTTCACCACTTTTAACCCATTCTGGAGATATTAAAGAAAACAAGACAAGCCCTCTTTCCTCTTCATTTAAACCTGCTAAACCACCCTCCTCACGAATGAGCATGTTCCGTAGGAAAAGAGCTGTTTTTGCAGCCGCCCAAGCATGAGGCGGAGGACAACTCGCTTCGGTTGTTCGATTTGACCAAGGTTCAATTAAATTTTCAAATCCCTCATGGGTAGAACCATTGTGTAATAGAACGTGATAAAGATCTGTTAATGCCTGTTTTTGTTCGCCAATAGCCATATATTGATGGGCTTGATTGATAGTAATATACTGATGCAAGTGTTGTCCATTTCGATAAGTCATGATACCTTCTCGATATTTATCTTTTCGAATCTTTTCTAAAGTTATTAAAATTCGTGGATCCTCTTTTGACAATGTTTCCGATGGATAAAAAAGCATATTATTTTCCCAATCTTGATCGGTTCGGTAATCGGCAAAGCCAGTGCGTGATGCGGGTCCCATTAAAAAATCATATAATCCGGTATCCACATAACCCTTATTTTCAAAGGTCCAATCAATTGCTTTTTGGACGGATTCATTATAAGATTTTTCACTCTCAACCCATTGGTTTTCCCATTTTGTTTCACCGAGTAACCTAGCTACACGGATTGAATTACGAACACCTGCCAAGGCCCATAAGTTATGTGAAGTATAGCAGCCTTTAATCATTTCATTATCGTATGGCCAAGAAGGAGGTAACAAACCATTCTCGTTTTTTTCATGTTCGTTAAAAACCCATTGGGTCCCCGCAACAATCAAATCAAAAACTTCTTTTGCATATTCTTTATCGTTATTGATGATAGCATGATGGGTCAAACTATAGAGTGCCTGTCCATGACTTGCTAACTGTTTCTCGCCATGGCTAAGAGAAATATCATAAAACATACCATCTTCTAAAAGATTATCTTTTAACCAATTGATATTCACCTTTACAAATTCTGGCAAAGCATAAACATCATAGGCCATTCTCATATCGACATAATCATTTAAAAACAGCGAATCGTAGGGCAATCCACTGCCTTGACGTTGTTGTCCGTTTTGATTCCTAGTTGCAAGAATCATATTGACCATCGCCCCTTTTACAGAATCATTAACCCTTTTTTCTGGAATATAGATTTCACTTCCTTTACTTAGTAAACTTTCCCAGTAGGCAACTGTATTTGCCTTTGCATTTGCAAATTCTTCTACCGTTGGAATCTGTAAATTATCTTGAGGAATGCGCTTGTTTTTATATACAGTGATAAGTTCTTCATTTGGAGATAATTCTTTTTGATAAGTAACAATACCAGTTGGTGTAGTATTGTTAATAAAATATTGTGAAGCTCTATAGGGCTTTTTATAGGTTCGATTAAATTTTGCTTCTAGCGAGCTTGGATTATCCGAAAAAGAAAATTGTGCAAAATTATTTCTATAAAAAACATTAGCATTAAACTTAAATTGGTCTCGTCCTTTAATAGGTTCTTTTGTATCTCCTAGTCGAAAATCCTTCCCGCTGCCTCGAAAAAAAGTCCCCAAAGTTGCATTTGTTCGCTTCTCTCCAATGTTTTTAGCCTTAAACTGAACATATTGAGTGGTATTTTCCCAATCAAGTTCTGCATTTGTAGCATCTGAAAAAATTTCGATAGAATATAAAATATCATCCTCGCTCCATTGATCAACAATAATTGGAATCCAACCCTTATAAAATTCTCGCTGACGAATAAAAATAGGTTTACGCTGTTTTCCATAGAAGAAAGCTAATTCCCCATACCTAGTAAAAATAGAGCCATCGTAAGTCACTTGAATCGGTTCTGGAACAAAAGGAACCCCAATAATAGAAGTACTTTTAGCCCCATAACTCCATGCTTTATTGGAGTCATCGATTACTGGATCAATCATTTGTGAAACTAAAACCATTGGGATTAGAAATAATACAAATACAACTTTCATTTTCATTATTTTTTCTCCTTGTTTATTGTTATTGAATTATAGGACTATCTACTTCTACTTGCCCTTCTATTGGCTTATCTGTATGAAAATGAACGGCTTCTTTGTAAATGACCACAGCAAATACTGATGCAAATGTTGCAATTATCATATAAAGTAGACAAAGAACAATTACAACTAAATACATAAAATAAGTAGTGTAAATACCAGAGTCAAATAAAGAATATGTAATATATTGAACAGGAAAAGTGACAACTGAAGTTATCAATGAGGATATTAGAAATAGAATAAATAATTTTGTTTTATACCCAGTTGTTAATTGAA
>CAYJGX010000104.1:0-500 GCA_964369795.1 uncultured Spirochaetaceae bacterium | reverse complement strand
CCTTTGCTCCAATCGAAGCATCGTCAGCAAGAATAAATGGAACAAATGAATAAGATAATAATTTTATTATTCTAACGATAGGAATAAAACTCCAAGGAATGTAACACAAAAACATCCATGAAATGCCACCAACATTTCTCCAAAAAGGCTTATAACCAGCAGCATATTTATTTATATTCAATTTTTCTTTTTTTAATAACGAAAATATTACAGCTATAATTGCTATATAGAAACACATGACAAAAGGAATTCCTATTATAGTATAAGTACATAAAATATTCATAAATGCAAAAATAAAATTACATAGTATAAATGGAAATATTTTCCACCCAATCGTTTTCAAAGCCTGTAAATACATAATTTAACCTCATTATAAATTATTATACACTCTAATATTGTAGCGGTCAAGAAATAAAAACGCTGGCAGAAAATGTAAAGCTCAGGCCCAGGGACGGGCCAATGCTTTTTACTGGACAGGAGGTCCAATATGTAAAAAGCTA
>CAYJGX010000103.1:0-7745 GCA_964369795.1 uncultured Spirochaetaceae bacterium | reverse complement strand
AATTTAGCTCTGATGTCCCGCTTATTGTTGATGGTGGGATAATTGATGGGAAAGCCTCTACTTTGTTAGATATTACAACTTACCCATACAAAATTTTAAGACAAGGCACTTTGGAAATAGACAATATATTACTAAAATAATAATATAAATATATGCTAAAATGGAAAAAAACTGTATAATAGCATTATGTTTGCAATTGAAAAACTAGGCTCAGATATCTTACGAAATCCTAATCAAAACATCTCTTCTTTCGATACAGAATTATTAAATGATATCGAACAAATGACTAAAACCCTTAGAAAGGCAAAGGGAGTAGGTCTCGCTGCACCTCAAGTAGGTATCAATAAAAATTTTTTCATCACAGAAGCTCCAGATGATCAAATTAGAGTATTCGTAAATCCTAAAATTGTTTCTACTTCAGTAGAGACGCAAGCTATGGAGGAGGGTTGCCTCAGCGTGCCAGGGATTTGGGGTGAGGTTGTTCGTCCTAAAAAGATAATTGTAGAAGCGTTTGATGAAAAAGGTGAAGCTTTTAAAGTCAAAGTTAATGGTTATTTAGCACGAATTATCCAGCACGAGTACGACCACTTACAAGGAATCCTCTTTGTAGACTATCTCGACAAAAAAACACAAGAATTAGCCGCTAAAAAAATTGCAAAAAAGAAGATTAGTTTATTCTCTAAGAAGGAAAGCAAATAAATGAATATCGTTTTTGCAGGTACCTCAGACATCGCCGTTCCAACTCTAAAAGCACTTGCAAAAATTTCGCATATTGTTGCTATTATTACTGCCCCAGATCGTCAAGCGGGTCGTGGGTTATCACTCATTCATTCACCGGTAAAAAGTGCTGCTCTTTCTTTAGGAATCACTAAAATTTATCAACCTGAGTCCTTAAAAAAAAATGCAAGGGATTATATTCGTAGTTTAGAATTTGAGCCTGACCTTTTAGTTATCTTTTCCTATGGGAAAATCTTAGGCCCAAAGTTTCTATCTCTTTTTCCTAAAGGAGCCATCAATATACATCCTTCTGCCCTTCCTAAATATAGGGGGCCATCTCCACTTATTTCAAGTATTTTAAATTGTGACGATGAATATTCAATTTCTATTCAAAAAGTAGCTTTAGAGGTCGATGCAGGCGATATTCTAGCCGTTAAAACTTTTTCGCTCACTCACAAGGAGACTCACGAAGAGTTATGTGCGAGTGCTTCTACTGAATGTGCTTTGTTTTTAACAGAAATGTGGCCTAAAATCGATTTCTTGTTAAACAATGCAACTCCTCAGAAAAATTTTGAAATTTCATATTGCCATAAAATTGCAAAAGAAGATGGCGAGATCAACTTTAAAGAAGAGGGCCATCTTATCAATGCTAAAATAAGAGCGTTTCAACCTTGGCCAAAAACATGGACCTATTGGCATGGGCGACAACTCAATTTTTATTCAGCGGAGTTTGAATCATTGCCATCGGATAATGAGCAGATTGCTAACGTACCTGTGGGCACCGTTCTTAAAAACGATTCAAAAAAGGGGCTTGCAATTATATGTAAATGTGGTATTCTATGGGTAACCGAATTACAACTTCAAAATAAAAAGAGATTAGATTGGGTCACATTTTATAATGGCAATAGAGATATTGTAGGTTCAATATTAGGAGGATAAATTGAAATTTGCAGAAAAATTAACAAAAATTATGCCTAGAGCGCAAAAAACTCCAGAGGGAAAAATCATGTCGTTTATTACATGTTTTTTTCTTCTCTTTGTTTTAGTTGCTATTGTTTTAGGATTTGCTGTATTCGCTAAAACGATGAAAGGGAAACCGGTTGTTTCTGTGCCATCTTTAAAAGGTATGGAATTGCTTGACGCAATGCAAGAATTGCAAAACTATGGTTTAGTTGCGGATGTTCACGAGCGTAATTCGAAAGAACCATTACCACGCGGGATTGTATTTGCACAACATCCACGAGAAGGTGCGAATGTACGAATGGGAGGAAAAATTGTTCTTTCCGTTAGTCGGGGCTTAGGAGATATTATTTTAAGTGACTTTAAAGGCCGATTTCTTGATGATGTAGAAGAAGTGGTCTATAAAATAAATGACGATGTCAATAATCCTAACTTTCTAACTCTTAAAATTGACAGAGTATATAACGCAGCTCAGGTAAACGAGGTTTTAGTTCAATCCATAGAGCCTGGAACAAAAATCGAAGAGCCAACAGAATTAATTTTACAAGTTTCTCAGGGGAAATGGGTGCCCACAGTGGTTGTTCCCGACTTAGCGGATCTTCCATTCCTTGAAGCAATAAGTAATTTAGCCGCTAAAAATATTCCATTTACTTTTCGCTATCAAAATAGACAACGAAAGGAAGGGTTAATTATTTCTCAAGCACCAGCTAAAGGTACAAATATCAAAATTAATTCATTTGTTGGACTGTCTGTTGGTCAGATGAAAAATGAGAAGGGTTTTATTTTTGGTATTTATGATCTTTCACTGCCCGTATATAAGGTTCCACTTAAACTGACTGTTACTGTTAAACGACCGAAGGAAACAGGTGAAATTTATTTCGAGATGCAGCACCCGGGTGAGAATGTTTCATTCCCATATTATCAAGAGGAAGAAACTGTTTTTACTGTCATGGTAGAAGATAAAATTGTTGATACTTTTATTGTCAAATAAATAATTTTAGGAGTTATTATGAAATATGATTTAGAGGCTGTATTTAGCCAATTTGAAACCGAAGGAAGATTTAAAGATGCGGCACCTTATGGAAGTGGACATATTAATGACACATTTTTAGTTACTATGATTGATGGAACTAATTATATTTTGCAGAGAATTAATCATTATGTTTTTAAGAAGCCTCTTGAGTTAATGGATAATGTGAAGAGAGTAACTCAACACGTTGCATTAAAAGTAGTAGAAGCGGGTGGGAATCCAATGCGAGAATCTCTTATATTATATAAAACAAAAAATGGTGATTTTGCATATATGGATCCAGATAACAATTGTTGGCGTGTTTATCAATTTGTCACTGGTGCAGAGGGTTATGACCAGATCACAAGCCCAGAAATTGCATTCCAGGGCGGATTTGCCTATGGTAAATTCCAAGCAATGCTTGCAGATATTCCAGGTGGGCCAATGAATGAAACGATTTTAAATTTTAACAACCCGACCTATCTTTTGTCGCGTTTTGAAGAGGTTCTTAAAGCCGACACAAAGGGAAGAGCCTCTCTTGTAGAAGAGCAAATTCAATTTGTTCAATCAAGAGCACAAGAGATGCAAAAGATGATTAATATGCTAAAATCAGGCGAACTTCCTCTTCGAATCACTCACAATGATACAAAAATTAATAATGTTCTTATCGACACAGAAACAAATAAAGCGGTTTGTGTCATCGATTTAGACACGGTCATGTCTGGCTGCGCATTAAATGATTTTGGAGACAGTATTCGAACGGGTGCCGCGCTTGCTGCAGAAGACGAAGAAGATTTGACAAAAGTAGGAGTTAATTTTGAACTTTTTGAAGCTTTTACACGAGGTTATTTAACGTCAGCAAAATCTTTTTTAACCGAAAATGAAAAAAACATGATGGCATTTTCAGCAAAATTATATCCATATATTATTGGACTGCGATTTATCACTGATTACTTAGAAGGCGATGTTTACTTTAAAATTCACAAAGAAGATCATAATCTTTATCGAGCAAAAGCTCAGTTTGCACTTTGTAAAAACATGGAAGACAATTTTGATAAATTAACTTCCATAGTCAATAAAACTTACGACTGTGTTTAAAATAAAATATTAGGAGATATATACGATGGAAAAATTTAATTTTACTCTAAAAGAAAATAGAGTTCGAACTGAAAGTGAGGAGATATCTTCTCTCTTTAAGAATTGGAAGGGTTCAGAAGAACGTTGGATGTTCGTTGCACCGCACGACGATGATTTAGCCTTAGGTTCAGGACTACTCATGCAAGCTGCAATAAAAGCTGGAATTCCTGTTCGTGCCGTTATCACAACTGATGGGCATATGGGATTTGGTTCTTCTGTTTCTAAAGAAGATATTGTTGCAGTTCGTGCAAAAGAAACCGATGATTCCTTTAAAATTTTAGGTGTCAGCGACGTTGCATGGCTTAATTTCCCCGATAATGCACTCAATATATATGCAGGAGCGCGTGAAGCAGTCGATGGTGACCCATGTGTTATAGAAGGGTATACTGGAATGCAAAACGCATATACTGCTCAAATGAGAGACTTTCGACCTACTCGTGTTTTTGTACCCGCAGGAACAGATTTGCATCCAGATCACAAAATGGTCTATCAAGAATTACTTATTTCTTTGTTTCATGCCTCTGGAGATATCTGGCCTCAACTAGGTGAACCGTTAGCAAATTGCCCCGATATTTATGAGATGGCAATCTATTGCGACTTCGATGGTGAGCCTAATATTCGTGTTATTGCACCAGCGGACGTATTTGAGACAAAATTAAATTCAATTTTAGCGTATAAATCTCAATTACAAATTGAAACATTAGTCAATAATGTTCGAAATAGTGGGCCCGTAGAATATTTTAGAGATGTTGTCTTTAATCTTTATAAGGCAGAAAAATATAATAAAACTTTTTAGTGAATTTGAAAAATTAAATATAAGATAAAGGTCTCGAAATTCGGGGCCTTTTTTTAGTGTAAACGAGTTTTTGTATTTAAAAGACTACGCCATCGCCTGCCTTAATACTAAATTTTGCAACTTTTCCCCAAGGTGTCATGTTTTGAGATGTCGATTTCCAGCCAGGTTTATGGTTTCGTTCGGCTCTAAGGGATGCACAATTTTTAGAAGAGAAAATTTCTCCTTTTTTAATAGGAGTAAGGGCAATCCAGCTGCGGTTAGTGGTCTTGTAGATTTTCTTTTGATGGGCTGATAGCTTATTTTTTTTTCTGCCAATTATCTTCTTTACTCTTTTTTTGTCATACATTTGTATGACTTTTTCTAATTGAGCCTTGTGTGATAATAGACTGCTTTCTTTTAAATGGGTCGTCATCTCTTTGAATTGGCTTGGGGATAAGGCAAAAGAATCGTCTAGGCCGTTTTTGTCTTCGTCTAGGCGTATATGTTTTTCTATAATGGTTGCACCGAAATATTGAGCGACTAGGGGAGCTAAAAGGGGATCTTCTGTATGGTCGCTAAGGCCTACGGGCAACCTAGTTTGTTTAGCTAAATTGGAAATCCAAGCAAGATTGCAAGATTTTTCTGGTGCCGGGTAGGTTGTAATGCAGTGGAGGACTGCTACCGGGTTTTTCAAAAAGGCAACGGAATTTAATATATCCGAAGTGGTCGATACCCCAGTCGATAAAATAACAGGTAACTCGGTTTGATTAATCTCTTGCAAAAAAGAATAGTCGTTTAATTCGGGAGAGGCTAACTTAAAGTAATTCGGATTTAGGCTATTGTATTCACTTAGGCTCTTAGAGCCAAAAGCAGAAGCCATAAATTCAATTTTGTTTTCTACACAAAAATGCTTTAAATTTTTATAAAACTCGGGAGACTCTTCTACCTTCTTAAACGCCTCATAAATATTGATATTTCCACTAGGAAGGGGAATTTCTCCGACATCTGGGTGGACGATTTCATTTGCATAGACTATTTGAAACTTCGCAGCATCGGCACCTGCTTCTTTTGCAGCTAGGATTAGTTTTTTTGCTTTTTCTAAACTTCCCCCATGCGAGGTGCCTATCTCTGCAATGATATAAGGCGTTTTTGCTAGAAAACTATTTTTTAGCGACAATTTTGTCAAATCCTGTGTATGGGATTAGTTTTTCGGGCATTAAAATAGAGCCATCTTCTTGTTGGAAATTTTCCATAATCGCAATCATAGCTCGAGATACAGCGACAGCAGTTCCATTTAGCATGTGAAGGTAGGCATTTTTCCCATCTTCATTTTTATAGCGAATATTAAGCCGTCGAGATTGATAATCGGTACAATTAGAAGTAGAAGTCACTTCTCCCCATTCTCCATTTTCGCCACGACCAGGCATCCAAGCTTCTAAGTCGTATTTTCGGTATGCAGGAGCTCCTAAGTCACCAGTACAGGTATCGACTACACGAAATGGAATTCCTAAAGTGCTAAAAATTTCTTCTTCGGTTTCTCGTAGTTTTTCGTGCCAAGCATCGCTATCTTCTGGTTTGCAGAAAATAAACATTTCAACTTTTGTAAATTGGTGGACTCGGTATAATCCTTTGGAAAATTGACCTGCTGCGCCTGCTTCTCGTCTAAAACAATGCGAGAGACCCGCTAGTTGGATTGGAAGTTCTTCTGCTTTTACTAAGGTATCCGACATGTAGCCACCTAAAGTGATTTCCGCCGTTCCGACAAGGCATGTACCCGTCTCTTCTAGGGCATAAATATTGCTTTCTGCCCCACGAGGATTAAATCCAATTCCCTCTAAAATCTCTTCACGAGCAATATCGGGGGTAATAACGGGAGTAAAACCCTTGCCTTTTAATATGTCTAAGGCATATCGAACAAGGGCAAGTTCTAAATAAACCCCTTCGTTTTTTAGATAATAAAATTTAGGCCCAGTCACCTTTGCTCCCGCTTCAAAATCGACTAGATCGAGCTCTTGACCGAGTTGAACATGGTCTTTCACCTGGAAACTGAATGTTGGAACTTTGCCTACCTGTTTAATTTCTAAATTTTCTTTGTCTTCTTTACCAACAGGAGCATTTGGATGCGCCATATTCGGAATTTGGGAGGCCAAGGCTTTAAGTTCCTTTTCTACTTCGGTTAATTGCCCTTCGAGTCCTGCTAGTTTTTCTTTAATCTCTTTACCTGCATCAATTAAAAGAGTTCGTTCTTCGGGTGTCAATTTGCCTTTCATTTTGGCTGCCGTCTCGTTACGTTCTTTTCGCAACTCTTCGACCACTTGAATTAAGCTATTTCGCTTATCGAAAGCCGCCACAGCCGCATCCGCATCTACATTCATAAATCGGTTTTTGATATTTTCTTTAACCGCATCTAAATTCTCTTTGACAAATCTCATATCTAGCATAGTAAAAACCTCAATTTCTATATTTAATAATATCGTTTAATTTGTTTTTTATCAAGAGTTTATTGCTATTTCAGTTTTTCTTGGGCGAGTCACCAGGCTACGCACTGGTGTCCCGTCTTCCAGCAGTTCCGTTTTTGGCTTTGCCAAAGAACCACCTCGCTTCGCTCGGTGCGCTTTCAGCCGGTCGCGCAGTTTTATCCATAATTTATAGCATGTAAAAACCTTTTCACAATTAATCATTAGATTTTTTGTCTCATGTGTTGTATAATAATTCAATAAAAGTCACATCTAAAAGGTGTGAAGATGTGCAAGAGCTAATTAAAATCTTCGAACTTGGGAAAAGATCTATTATTTAGATAAAAAAGGATTGTTATGAAAAAAGCATTTAAAATATTATTAAAAACAGTTGGAGCCGTTATTTTTTTCATAGTTATTTTTCTGATTGTGAGTTATATAAACCACCAAATACAGTTATCAAACGAAGATAAGCTATTTGCACAATCGATAGGAACTTCAGTGGAAGTAAACGGACATTTGATGAATGTTTACACTGAAGGAACTGGTGGAAAAACTTTAGTATTTCTTTCAGGTTCAGGTACAAGTTCACCTGTACTTGATTTTAAATCTCTATACTCGGAATTAAGTGATGAATACAAAATAGTCGTTGTTGAAAAGCCTGGATATGGATTTTCTGAAATTAGCGATA
>CAYJGX010000102.1:5629-7863 GCA_964369795.1 uncultured Spirochaetaceae bacterium | reverse complement strand
CTAAGCCCGTTTCAGAAGCTGCTAATATATATTAAAAAAAGAAACCATAAACTTTGTAGATAAAACTAATATTCCAATAACAAGAAGCAATAAGCCAAGCATGATTAAAAAGGATGATTTTAATATTTCGTTTTTTTCATTAGAATCCTCTTTGGCGCGTAAAATTCCTATAGTCCCTAAATAAATACCAACTAAAATAAAACCAAAACCGATTACCATTCCAATAAGTGCTCCAAGCGGTTGGCTTAATATGGCTAGTAATAACCCAATAACAATGATACTTACTCCAAAAAGTAAAGATTTATTTTTGTCTTTAGAAAAATTTGCGGCTAAAAGATAAAATTTATTTAACATAACAACTCCTTTGCAATAATGCTATTTTTTTTGCCAGAACCATCTAATAAAACTTGCATTGAATTTAAGAACAATTCCATTTTATTAATATTTTCGGGCATGTTTGTGTAGAAAAAGATTGATTGAATCATCATTAAAAATATATGAGAGATCGTTTCACTAGGAATATCTGTCCTAATAATATTTAAAGCAATTGATTCTTTCACTATTATATCAACAAAAGAATAAATAACTTCATTCAATTTTGCGCGATATTGCTCTAGAATTTGTAACGGAATTTTGCCTAATGAAACTTCTGCGAGGATTTTAGAGCGTTTATCAAACTCTTCATAAATTTTCAAAATAAGCATTTTTATTTTATCATCCATGGGCAATGTTGATTCATCTAGTGCATTTTGCATTGTAGTCGCTAAATTTTGAACATCCCATTGAAATGCTTCTTGATAAATTGTAAATTTGTTTTCAAAATGATTATAAAGAGTTTTCTTACTAATTTTTAAATAGGCTGATATTGAATCTACTGATATGAAAGTAAAACCTTCGCGAATGAGTAGTTCTGCCGTTCCTTGAATAATTTTATTCCTTGTTCGAGATGCCATCTACAATAAACCTACACCCGTTAATAGCATATAATAGTTTTGAATAAGCTGGATTCTTTCACCATAGTATTCAATTAAACCCGTATTGAAGTCAATTTGACTTCGTAAGTAATCTATTTTTGTTCCACCCGTATCAAATTGGATTTTGCGCAAATTAACAAGTTGTTCATCTGAATCTTTTTTAAGTGTTAAGAATTCTAAATTTCTTTTATTAAGCGAGATAGTAGACAATTGCCTAGCAATAAAAGCACGCACTTGTGATTCTCCTAATTCGATTTGATAAAGAGTTTTATTGACCTCTTCTGTTTTTTTAATTGCTTCTGCTAGAATCTTACCACCATCAACTAAATTAGATTTAAAACCAAAAGTTGCCCTAAAATTAGAATTATTATTTCCATACCAACCACGTTGCAGAAATGGAAAATCGGGCCCTGCTGTGCCTAATGCCAATTTTAAACCGAAATCAGGCTTAAGGTAACCACTGGACTTCTCGATTGCGGCTTGTAGTTCATTAATATCTTTTAAAACATTTAATAGGCGTAAATCTATATTGTTTTGATATGCAAAATCAATATATTCTTCTTCCGATAGTAATTCTGGCATCCATTCTTCATCGATAATTGTAAAGTCAATCATATCGATTGTAATTTGTTTATAACCTGTTAATGCAGCTAATTTAATGAGTATTTGTTTATATTGATCAGTAATTTTATATTCGGCAGAAATGAGTTCTTGAGCTTTTACTTGTGCATCTAAATAGTCATTATATATTATAAATCCTGTTTTATAACTTTCGTTAGTTACTTTAAGAAGTTCATCCATTACAGATGTAGAAGAGGCTATCATTTTAACCATAAGATCTAAATAATATAATCCCTGATATGAAATAGAAATCTCGGCTCTTACTTCTTTTTGTTTTTTGGCAAGTTGCATCTCCGCAGCATAAACAGCTTGTTTATAAGCTTCTACAGCCATTGGTATTTTTCCCCAAGTAAAGAGCGGCTGTTCCAAGACAAAATTGAACATATAAAAGGTATGTCCTATACCATCCCATACCCGATAATCTTCATTAGGAAAACCGAAGTTGCCAACTCCAGGAATATTGATAACTCCTAACTCACCTTTATTTACATCTATTGGGCTGATAATGGGGCTTGAAGCAACAGTCATTGTTCCTTCAAATGAAATTTTAGGAAAATAATTGGATCTTGCTGAAACAACATCCATTTTTGCTTGGTTTAATTGTGCTTTAAGCATTTTTATTTCGGGGTTGTTGTTATA
>CAYJGX010000102.1:0-5619 GCA_964369795.1 uncultured Spirochaetaceae bacterium | reverse complement strand
TAAGCTCTTTCTAAAATATAGTCTAGAGACATAAGTCCGTCTTCTTCTATATCATAAATATCCGAAGCTTGTGAATTTTCCCATAATTCGTACTCTTTTGATACTGCGCCTTCAATTGAGTGATCGGTTATAGGAGTAGCACTTAAAACATCAAACATTTTTTGCAATGTTTCATCGCGTTGCGCTTTAATCGGAACAGGAATTGGATCGACTAACTCGCTTTTTAATGGTTCTCTTCTGAATTGTGGAAGAGGGAGAGCAATGTCAGAAGTCTGATTTTCCTCTACTGACTCTTCACTTTGAAGATCATTTTCTGTAGACTCTGCTAGTTTAGTTTGCTCAACTGTATCTGTTGATTCTAAGAGACTTTCTTGAGAATAAGCGTTTATAGTGAGAAAAATTAAAAATATAAGAAAAAAGCTAAATCTAGCCCATATTTTTTTCTTCATTTGGTGCTCCCTATAAATATTACTTAGTAAGAATGAAATCATATTTAATATTTTCACTTACCCCATCGATTGAAAATTTAACTTTACCGCCGTTTATACCTGAATTATCGGCTGGATTATATTCGCTTGGGAGTGAGGCTTCGATATATAGCGGTCTTTCAAATGTATCTTCTTGATGATTATAAGATGTAATTGATAGATTGATACTATATGATCCTTTCTCTGTAATAGGTGGATCGCTAGCAGAGATTATTTTAGTCGATGTTGTATCCGTCGCTAATGATTTTGTATCCGTTTTAAAATCTTTTACAGAAATAGTTACCCCGTCTACTGCAATGGTATTTTTATCGGTCCCTGGTGCTAATGAATTTGGATCTGCATTAAATACACGACCTTCGATGGAAGCAGAGAGTCTATTACCTCGCATGTAAACATCATCCATAATCACTTTATTTTTATCTCGATCGGTAGGAATTCTTCCCTCTTCGATTTTACTTACTGAAACATCAATTGGGTAATAAATATCTGTAAAAGTATCATTATCTAAGTCAAAGTCCTTCTTCATATTTGTCGTATCAAAAAGTACCCAATTTTTAGGAAGCTTTAAATCTACATCACCATAAGTGCCAGTCCAATTATTTGCTGTATATTTAACATTTGCCTCATCAGTTAATTCAAAAAGAGAATAATTTGAAAGCGAATAGGTCACTAACATTTGTGTTTTAAAAACTTCGACGGAACTGCCTTCTGGGAATTTTCTGAAAGATACGTCCTGTGAAAAATAACCCTCACTATCGGTAGTAAATGTATAAGATGGATTTGTTTTCCAATCGCTAGATTTAACGACAACAGTTCCTGATTCGTAATTGTCTGGATTAGCTCCATCTACTGTCCAAACATCAGTGGTATAAACTGTGACTGTTACACCGCTTAGACCCTTTGACTGCCCGTTTTCTTTTAAATTTTTATCTAATATTCGACCACTTAAAATTGCTTCGTGTATACTCTTAATGATTTTCATTGGAGGAAGTTGACGCGTTCTGCCATCACCAGTTAATTTAACGACATTTTCATACTTTACCATTCCATAATCTTTATGATAAAACATAAAGTATCCTTCTGTCGTGCTAGCTTGAGTTCCAAAAGTTGGAAAATAATCTAGCCACCAAATTCCTTCTAAAGTAAAATTACCTTGTGAATTCGTTACAGTTTGCTCTTCATAGAGTGCACCGAGTTTATAGTTGCTAAGTCCTAATTTTTTTTCTTCTGCTGTCAGTTTATAATCGACCTCTTTTTCATCTGGTTTCCAATTTTTATAGGTCCAAAAAAGATGATCCATATCTCTGTCAGATTCATCTAAATACAAATAGACAATTACATTTTCAATAGATCCTGATGTTGGATCTTCATCATTTAATTCTTTGTCTACAACAGATCCTGATACAGATGCATCAAAAGCGGCATCACAGGAAAAGAAGAATAGCGCAAATATTGCTATCAGAATGGAAAATGATTTTTTACTAAGTTTCATATTTTCTCCTTATTTGTCGATGAAATTTCCATCGTTATTATTTGTTGATTTGAGTGTAATAATTTTCTTTTCATGTTTTGCTTCGATTAACTGATACAAAACAGGAATTAAGAAAAGTGTAATAATTGTTGAAGTTAGAAGTCCCCCGAAAATAACCCAACCAAGAGGTTTTAAAAGTTCTGAACCCTCTGCACGCGAAAACATCATTGGGACGACCCCTAAGACGGTAGTTAAAGTTGTCATTAAAATCGGTCGTAGTCGAGTTTTACCTGCATTGATAATCGCTTCATTTAATGGTTGATTATATTTATCGCGCAAAAGATTGATATAATCTACAAGTACAATTGCATTATTTACAACCATCCCCGCAAGCGAGATAACCCCTAACATTGCAACAAGCGACAAATTCAATCCTGATATAAGCAAGGAAGCGACTGTACCAATAAATACAAAAGGAATTGATCCCATAATAATTAAAGGCTGTAAAAAGCGCTGGAATTGAATAACCATTACAGTATAAACTAAGAATACAGCGATTGCAAAAACAACAATTAAATCACCGACAGTATCCCCTAAAATCGATGAAGCTCCACCGACCTCTAAAGAAATACCTACTGGTAAATTTAAACTTTCTAAAACAGGTGCCATATCCGCACCTATATCTTCACCACTATCTGTATAACCTGTAATCGTGATAGAACGTGCTCTGTTGACGTGTGGAATTTTATCTGCCGATTGAGATTCTACTAAATCTGTTAAAACAGCAAGAGTTACAAACTCATCTGCTTGCGTTTTGATTGGAATTCTATTTAATGAATCTTGCCGTAATTCTGAACCTTCCATGTCGGAGGTAAGGCGAATTTTATACTCTTCATCTCCTAATGTTAATGCACCGCCCTCCATTCCTTGAAAAACAATAAGCTGAGATGCGGCAACTTCAAAAGGAGAAACACCAACAGATCCTAAGTTAGATAAATTTAACTGAGAGACAAGCTCCTTTTCTTGCAAATTAACGTTAATTTCAGTCTTATAAACAGATGGATGTTCCTGTATTCGCCTTGCAACTTCATTAGAAACTTGAGCCAAATCGGTCATATCATCGCCATTGACGTTTACAATATATCCATCCCCTCCGATAGCCATTGCAAGCATTGCAGCAACCCCACCGTTTGTAACAACGATGTCCACACCAGGCACACGCTTAGGAATCTCTTCTTGTAACAATGGTATAACTTCAAATATGGACATGCCTTGCGTTCTTTTTTTTGCGTCGACTAAACGCAACCTAATAAGCCCAGTAGTCGGAGAATTTGGAATACCATATTTGGGGTCGACACCGGTAATAAATTGCCCCGACTGCAAGTTTTCACCTAATAATAGTTTAACTTCGTCATTTATATGGTGCATTTTAGCCCTAGTTTCTTCCATAGACGAACCAGAAGGAGTCCGAACTGAAATAGCAAACTCTCCCATATCTGGAGCATCTAAAAATTGGAATCCAACCAACCCAACAGAAAATAAACTCAAAAACAATATCATTATTGCTAAAATAACAACAAATGTTCTATTTTGTACGGCACCTTTTAGCGAAATAGAATACCAAATTCCTAGCTTATCAAGTCCGGCATTAATTGCATTTGACAGCCATAATATACTTTTACCAATGAAAGTTCTAGGAATATGGCTTGCACGTTTTAGAATTAGGCTTGATAAAAATGGAACAACCATTATGGAAACAACTAAAGAAGCAACAAGCGCGAAGGCAATCGTTGCACTAACGTCTTTTAAAATATTTCCAACAAGACCCTTCAATGTAAGAATAGGGATAAAAACAGCTAAACTAGTAGCAATAGAGGCAATAACGGCGCCACCAACTTCTTCGGAGCCGATTTTAGACGCTTGTTTTTTATCTTCTCCATTCATGAAGTGGATATAAATATTGTCTAATACAACAATAGAAGAGTCGACAATCATACCAATGGCTACGACCATACCCCCTAAAGACATCAAATTCAAATTCAATCCAAAGAGCTTCATCATACAAAAAGCCATGATTACAGAGAGTGGGATAGAAATCCCAACAATGATAGTAGACCGAATATTTTGCAGGAAAAGAAAAATAACAATAACGGCTAACAATGCCCCAACAACGGCTGAATCTTGCACATTCTTAATAGCACTTCCAATATCTTTTGAAGAGTCTAAGACGGTAGAAAAAGATAGTAGATTACCACTTTTTATAACAGTTTCATCTATTATTTCTTTTGCATCCCGAATAATCTTCATTGTATCGCCATCTGGTAATTTTTGTATTTCTAATAAAATGATAGGCTCGTTAGCGTAATCAACATATCGACCTTCATCAATAATAGACAAAGATACATCTGCAACATCTCTTAACCGAATAAAAGTTTGCTCTTCCGCTTTAAAATCGATGACCATGTTTAAAACATCATCAATACTATTAAATTTCCCTTCTGAACGAAAGCTTAAAAATCTGCCTTCGTATGTGACATCGCCCGAGGGCAAATTCATATTTGAATATTTTAATATTTGTAAGATGACAAGAGGGGAAACCTGCTTCGCTTGAACTTTATCCATGTCAAGACGAATGGTTAACTCTTCTTTTTGCCCACCAATGAGTTCAACCGTTGCAACCTGATAAATCTTCTTTAATTGGCTAACGACATTTGTTTCTAAAAATTCTGTAATCTGCAGCGGCGTAATCTCGCGTCGTTCCATTAAAGGAAAACCAGTCTCTTCATCAATCCTTACCTCCCCAGTTTCGGGATCGATACTTTGAACCATACCTGGTTCCACTTTGAAAGAAACAATGGGCAACATACTAGAATTTAATATTCTAATTTCTGGCGGGAAAGCGCCCTCTGGAAGCCGAACCCGACTTACAGCAGATTCAATTTCACCTTTCATTTCGATTAGATTAGCATCCCAGTCACAAGTAACAATTAAGAAAGTGACAGATTTCTTAGATTCCGAGTCAATTCTCGTTACCCCGCTCAATTGGTTAATAACCTCTTCGTATGGGTCCGTAATGGATTGTTCGATATCTACTGGACTTGCACCAGGATAGACAACATAAACCATGATTTCGGGCATGGTGATCGGAGTAATAAGGTCTTGTTTCATTGAGGTTACTGACAAGAAACCAAAAATGACAACGGCGACAATTCCAATAATAATAGTGGCGGGTTTATCGATGGAATAATTTGATAACTTCATTATTGTGCAGCCTCGTCAGCAAAGTTTTTAATAATGAGCGGTTGCCCTGAATATAGATAGGCATTTCCATCTGTAATAATGAACTGACCCTCAAAAATTGGATCGACCATAATAAACTGAGAATCCCCAAAATGAGGCCTATAGGTCACCTTTTCTGCAACCCATTCTATGGTAGTTAAATCCATCGATTCATCTACGACAATATTGGCAATCTCGGGAAATGTTCTTGATGGCATATACTGATCTTTTGGAACGGCAATCCATATTGTATCATCTCCAAGGAGAGCTTTCCGTGTAACCGTATGTACCGCAACTCGACTATCTAATATGAAAGAAACCTTAACAGATAATCCAGGAGGAAAAGATAAATTTGAATCTTTGAATTTGCTATATACTGTG
>CAYJGX010000101.1:0-7948 GCA_964369795.1 uncultured Spirochaetaceae bacterium | reverse complement strand
GTTTTTTTAATCATTTCGTTTAGAGCGACTTCAAAATCATCCGCAGTTTCAAGTCGATCCGCATAAATTTTTAACGATTCAGCCACTGCACTGTTTAGCATGATATTGGCGCAAGCAATACTGTTAGAAGAACCAAGCATTCTAAATTCAAATTTATTACCTGTAAAGGCAAATGGACTTGTTCTATTTCGGTCTGTAGTGTCTCTGTTAAACTTAGGAAGAACATCAGTTCCAAGTTTCATTGTTGTTTTTTCTACACCTGCATACGGAATCCCCTTTTCGATCGCTTCAATAATCCCATTTAATTCATCGCCTAAAAAGATTGAAACAACTGCGGGAGGAGCCTCATTCGCACCAAGTCGATGGTCATTGCCTGCACTTGCAACAGAAATTCTAAGTAAATCTTGATAATCATCAACAGCTTTAATAACAGCACATAGGAAAAGTAAGAATTGGGCATTTTCATATGGGGTCTCTCCAGGAGATAATAGGTTAACACCTGCATCTGTGGAGATAGACCAGTTATTGTGCTTTCCACTCCCATTGACTCCAGCAAAGGGTTTTTCATGCAACAAACAAACTAAGTCGTGCTTAGACGCCACTCGCTGCATAATTTCCATAGTCAATTGATTGTGATCTGTTGCAATATTTGTCGTAGTATAAATGGGTGCTAATTCGTGTTGTGCAGGGGCAACCTCATTGTGTTCGGTTTTTGCAAGAATTCCAAGCTTCCATAATTCTTCATTAAGATCTTTCATATAAGCCAAAACTCTAGGTTTGATAACTCCAAAATAGTGGTCATCCATCTCTTGCCCTTTAGGTGGGTTTGAACCAAACAAAGTTCGACCTGTATATACTAAGTCTTTTCGTTTGTTAAACATCTCTTTATCTAGTAGGAAATACTCTTGCTCTGGTCCAACAGAGGTGTTAACTCGTTTACAAGCAGTATTGCCAAAAAGCTTAAGAATTCGCAATGCTTGAACATTGATTGCTTCCATAGAACGAAGCAGTGGAGTCTTTTTATCTAGAGCCTCTCCACCGTATGAACAAAAAGCAGTAGGGATGCAAAGAGAATTTCCTTTAATGAATGCATAAGAAGTTGGGTCCCATGCAGTATAACCTCTTGCTTCAAAAGTAGCTCGGATTCCACCCGATGGAAAACTTGATGCATCAGGTTCTCCTTGAATAAGCTCTTTACCACTAAATTCCATAATGACCCCACCATCTGGTGCGGGAGCTATAAAACTGTCGTGCTTTTCTGCGGTGACGCCTGTTAGAGGTTGAAACCAATGAGTAAAATGAGTTGCACCATTTGCAACAGCCCATTCCTTCATCGAATTCGCAACCGTATTTGCTACTGACAAATCCAGTTGACTTCCTTCGTCAATGGTTTTCTTGAGGGATGAGTAAACCTTCGCGGGAAGGGTTGCCTTCATAGTTCGATCATCGAACACTAAACTGCCAAATTGCTTTGTGATGTTTTTCATCTTTCTGCTCCTTTGTTTATTTTTATAAAAAGAAAAGGCCCCACTAGTAGTTTCTACCTGTGACGCCTTTGCCTTTTCATATGCCTAAAATAAAAAAAGGCAACGGTTCTATAGGTGTTAACCTAAGACGCCATTGCCTTATTTATGCTATTTATATCACTGTGATTATTTTTTGTCAATGAGCTTTATTATTTTTTTTTAAAAAAAATAATATTTTATAAAATGACTTGACAAAAATATCGCAAGTTTCTATTATTGGTACATAAACGGCAAAGGCGTCGAGTATACACACTCAACACCTTTGTCTTTTTTTTTATTAATTTGCCTAAAACTAATAAAAGCATAGGAGATTTTATGGAAAACCGAAAACCTAATTTGTACAGTGAACAATTTGAACACGATGCGTGTGGGATTGGTGCCGTCGTCAATATTGATGGGAAAAAAAGCCATAGTGTTATTGACAACGCTCTCAAGATTGTTGAGAAATTAGAGCACCGTGCAGGTAAAGATGCCTCGGGTGAAACTGGCGATGGAGTTGGAATCTTATTACAGATCTCTCACAAATTTTTCTCTAAGACAATGCGTAATACAGGAATCAACATCGGAAAGGAACGTGAATATGGTGTGGGAATGTTCTTCCTCTCTGAAGATATTCTAAAAAGAAAACAAACTCAAAAGCTTTTTGAAGTTATCCTTAAAAAAAATAATTTAGAACTTCTTGCATGGAGAGAAGTCCCCACAGCCCAAGATGTTCTTGGCGCAAAAGCTAAAAATTGTATGCCTTACATTGTCCAATGTTTTATAAAGAAACCTTCAAATATTAATGTAGGAATTGATTTTGACAGACGTCTTTATATTGCTCGGCGAGAATTTGAACACAGTGCAGAAAATACCTATGTTGTTTCACTCTCATCTAGAACTATTGTCTACAAAGGCATGTTCTTAGTTCAACAGTTGCGAAGTTTTTATCTGGATTTGCAAGACAAGGACTACGAAAGTGCAATTGGAATGGTTCACTCTCGGTTTTCGACCAATACCAATCCAAGTTGGGAACGAGCCCACCCAAATAGATTTATATTGCACAATGGAGAAATAAATACCATTCGCGGAAATGTAGATAGAATGAATGCCCGAGAAGAAACAATGACTTCTCCCCTTCTAAGCGAATATTCTAGCCAAGTTTTACCTGTTGTAAACGAATCAGGATCGGACTCCGCTATGCTCGATAACACCATAGAATTTATGTACATGAATGGAATGGATCTTCCTCTTGCAATGATGGTAACAATTCCCGAACCCTGGCGTCACGACAATTATATAGAGCAAGAGAAAAAAGATTTTTATAATTACTACAGTACAATGATGGAACCCTGGGATGGTCCAGCTGCTATTTTATTTTCTGATGGTGATAAAATGGGAGCTATTTTAGATCGAAATGGCCTTAGACCTTCTAGATATTATGTTTTAGCAGATAATACACTCATCCTATCCTCTGAAGTAGGTGTTTTAGATATCGATCCTAGTAAAATAGTCAGAAAATCACGATTGCAACCAGGAAAAATCCTGCTTGTTGACACAGAGCAAAAACGCATTATTAGTGACGAAGAATGCAAGGCCTATTATTCTCAACGAAAACCTTATGGAGAATGGCTTGACCAGCATCTTTTAAAACTAAAGGATCTTCCAATTCCAAATAAAAAAATACCAACCCATAGTCAAGAAGAGCGAGATAAGCTTTATAAAGTTTTTGGCTATTCGTACAGTGATGTAAAAAATACTATTTTCACCATGGCCAAAATTGGGGTCGAAAAAACGAGTTCTATGGGGATTGATATCCCATTAGCTGTATTATCAGAAAAGCACCAGCAACTTTTTCATTATTTCAAACAACTCTTTGCTCAGGTTACCAACCCACCAATTGATTCCCTTCGTGAAGAAATTGTTACCGACACAACCGTCTATGTAGGAGCCGATGGAAATCTACTAGACGAGAAAGGAAAAAACTGTGCCGTATTAGAAATCCTAAATCCAATCTTAACAGGTGTAGATCTTATCAAAATTAAAGCGCTCAATAGTGAGGGACTAAAAGCAACCACTGTTTCACTTCTTTACTACTGTAACACATCTCTTGAAAAAGCAATTGACCAACTCTTTCTAAAAGTTGACAGTGCTTATCAAAATGGAGCAAAAGTGATTGTTTTATCTGATAGAGGTGTTGATGAAAATCAAGTAGCCATTCCTTCATTATTAGCAGTCTCTGCTCTTGAGCAATACTTGATTCGAACAAAACGCAGAACCCAAATTTCTATTATTTTAGAAAGTGCGGAACCTCGAGATGTACACCAAATGGCAACACTCCTTGGATATGGAGCACGAGCGGTTAACCCATACCTCGCACACGAATGTATTGCCGAAATGATTGACAAAGGAATATTAGACAAAGATTATCATACAGCAATTGCAGACTATAATCATGCAATTATTCACGGAATTGTTAAGATTGGAGCAAAAATGGGAATTTCTTGCGTTCAATCTTATCAATCGGCTCAAATTTTTGAAGCAATAGGCTTGAACCAAGAGGTTGTAGATAAATATTTTACCAATACTATTTCTAGAATAGGGGGAATTGGTCTTAAAGAAATAGCGGAAGGAATTGCCTATCGACATTCACACGCTTTTGATCCATTGGGATTAGGGACAGATAATACATTAGACAGTGTTGGCATTGACCTTCTACGAAGTGGCGAAGAAAAAGAAGACCACCTTTACAGCCCAGAAATTATCATTGCGCTTCAACAAGCAACTCAAAATAAAGATTACGATAGATTTAAAGAATATTCAGAGCTTGTCAACGATGAGCACAAGCCCCATACCTTGCGAGGTCTTCTCGCTTTTCAATTTGATGAAAATGGAGGAATTCCAATAGAAGAAGTTGAATCGATAGAAGATATCGTAAAAAGATTTAAAACAGGTGCAATGTCCTATGGGTCAATTTCGCAAGAGGCCCATGAGTGTATGGCTATCGCCATGAACCGCCTAGGAGGAAAGTCAAATTCTGGAGAAGGTGGAGAAGCAAAAGAACGTCTCCATACTTCTAAAAATAGCGCCATTAAACAAGTTGCTTCGGGAAGATTTGGAGTCACCTCCGAATACCTATTAAGTGCAAAAGAAATTCAGATTAAAATGGCACAAGGTGCAAAGCCTGGCGAGGGAGGACATCTTCCAGGAGCAAAAGTTTATCCGTGGATTGCAAAAACAAGGCATTCAACTCCAGGGGTCTCCCTTATTTCACCTCCACCCCACCATGACATTTACTCAATTGAAGATTTAGCACAGCTTATTTATGACCTTAAAAACGCAAACAGAGAGGCACGTATTTCAGTTAAACTTGTTTCTGAAGCAGGAGTTGGAACCATTTCGGCAGGTGTCGCAAAAGCGGGCGCCCAAGTTATTCTAATTTCTGGATTTGATGGAGGCACTGGTGCGGCTCCACAAAGTTCAATCCATCATGCGGGTCTCCCATGGGAATTAGGACTTGCAGAAGCTCATCAAACTTTAATTCAAAACGGATTACGCTCAAGAGTTATATTAGAAACCGATGGAAAACTGATGAATGGACGAGATGTTGCCATAGCCGCACTCCTTGGCGCAGAAGAGTTTGGATTTGCGACCGCTCCACTCGTTACCATGGGTTGTATGATGATGAGAGTTTGCAACTTAGATACTTGCCCAGTTGGTATTGCAACTCAAAATGAAGTTCTTAGGAAAAGATTTAAGGGAAAGCCCGAATCCATCATAAATTTCATGGAATTTGTCGCACAAGAAATGCGTGAAATTATGGCAAAATTAGGAGTTCGAAGCGTATCCGAGATGATAGGCCGTGTCGATTTATTAGGATATAAAGAAAAACAAGTCACCTCACGAGCTCAAAGTGTCAATCTCGACAAAGTCATCAATAGCGACTATGCTCATATCGATAAAAAACACTTTATTCCCGACGAAATTTTTGATTTTGAACTCGAAAAAACCAAAGACGAATCTTTCTTACTTAAAAAATTCGCAACTCCATTAAAGGAAAGTAAATCTCACAAAGAAAAAATCAAGATTGAAAGCACGGACAGAACACTAGGCACTATTCTCGGATCCGAAATCACAAAGATCTATCAAAACACCCTACCCCCAGATACTTTTCAAGTAGATTGTATTGGAGGAGCAGGGCAATCTTTTGGTGCTTTTATCCCACAAGGACTCACTCTCACCCTCGAAGGAGATGCGAACGATTACATAGGAAAAGGTTTATCGGGCGGTAAAATTATTGTAAAACCCAATGCACATAAACTTTTTAAAGCAGAAGAAAATATCATCGTCGGGAACGTAGCGCTCTATGGAGCGACTTCTGGCGAGGCCTACATCAATGGAATTGCTGGCGAACGATTTTGCGTTAGAAACTCGGGGGCCAGTGCAGTTGTAGAAGGCCTTGGAGAACATGGGTTAGAATATATGACTGGGGGAAAAGTTGTCATTCTCGGAGATGTAGGCAAAAATTTTGCCGCTGGTATGAGCGGAGGGGTTGCCTATATTTTGGACGAAAAACATTCCCTCTATCGCAAACTAAATAAGAGCTTTATCTCTATGAATGCCGTGGAAGCACAATCACAAAAAGACGAACTTCTAATGCTCATCCAAAATCATTATCATGCCACTCAATCCGAAAAAGCAAAGCGTATCCTAGATGACTTTGAAACCTATCTACCAAAATTTAAGATGATCATTCCCAATGATTATAAAAAAATGACAGATCTCATAACCTCTTATCAACAAAAAGGGGAGAGTTACGATAGCGCAGTAATGCAAGCGTTTAAAATGATTCAAGAAGGAGAGGTATAATATGGGAAAACCAACAGGATTTTTAGAATTTCAACGTGAAGAAAATAAGGCTATCACACCAAAAGAACGAATTAAGCATTTCAATGAATTTCATCATTTTATGAATGAAAAAGAAAGAGCAGAACAAGGTGCCCGTTGCATGAACTGTGGAGTCCCCTTTTGCCAATCTGCCATCAACCTAAAAGGAATGGTCACCGGGTGTCCACTACACAATTTAATCCCAGAATGGAATGATGCTATTTTCCAGAAAACACCTAATCATGGGGTGGAGAGACTTTTAAAAACAAATATTTTCCCTGAATTTACAGGAAGAGTATGCCCTGCACTCTGTGAGAAGGCTTGTATTTGTGGGATGGATGATGGAGAAGCCGTAACCATCCACGAGAATGAATTATATCTTATTGAGCACGCCTTTAAGACGGGTTTCATGAAGCCTCGGCAAGTTCCCATTCGGAGCGACAAAAAAGTTGCTATAATCGGAAGTGGCCCTGCGGGGCTTGCTGCTGCCGACTGCCTTAACCAGCGCGGTCATCAAGTTACAATCTACGAACGTGATGACCGATTTGGCGGTTTATTAATGTATGGCATTCCAAATATGAAGTTAGAAAAGGGCATAATCGACAGACGAATTGAACTGATGAAAGCAGAAGGGATCCAGTTTATTTCTAATACCAATGTTGGCGTTGATATTAGCAAAGAAGAGATACTGCAAACCCACGACGCCATTATTCTTGCGACTGGGGCTAAAAAGGCTCGGACTCTATCCCTTAAAAACTGCGACGCCCAAGGGGTTTATTTAGCTGTTGACTTTTTGTCCGCAACGACAAAAAGTTTAATCGAGAGCAATTTAGAAGATAACAATTTCGTCTCGGCAAAAGGTAAAAATGTTGTCGTCGTAGGCGGAGGCGATACAGGCAATGACTGTGTGGGAACTGCCATTCGTCATGGAGCAAATTCGGTGATTCAAATTGAAATAATGCCCAAACCTCCCACAAAGCGAGCCGACTCGAATCCATGGCCAGAATGGCCTAACATCTTAAAAACAGATTATGGGCAAGAAGAAGCCATTGCCGTTTTTGGTAAAGACCCTCGCCTCTATAGCACAACAGTGAAAGAAATTATCAGCACAAAAGGGAAGCTAGAGGCTATTGTAACAGTAGAAGTCATGTTCAAAGATGGAAAAATGATTGAGGTTAAGGATTCCGAACAAACAATAAAAGCCGACTTACTCCTTCTTGCCATGGGATTTCTTGGAACGGAAGAATACCTTTTTAACTCTTTTGGAGTGCAAGCAACAGAGCGTAGTAACATTGCAACCCCTACCGCTCCCTACACAACTAGCATCGATAAAATTTTTACTGCTGGCGATGCACGACGAGGCCAATCTCTAGTTGTTTGGGCTATAAAAGAAGGCAAAGAATGTGCAAAAGTTGTGGACCAAGCTCTTATGGGTTATTCAAACATGAGCTAAAAGGATTTTTTGGGGCTTCCGGCGACAAGTCGCCGTCGGTCTACAGCTCCTATCTTTTTTTTCAAAAAAGGATATCCGCTTCCGCCCTAAGCCATTTACTCCG
>CAYJGX010000100.1:0-8244 GCA_964369795.1 uncultured Spirochaetaceae bacterium | reverse complement strand
TTTGCCTACGCTCGGACAGCTTCGCTTCGCTCGCTCGCTGCCAATCGCTGGCGCATCGACCTCCCTGTCGCAAGGGGAAAATTCTGTGGCAAGCATTTATTAACCCTCCTGGCTATGCTTGCCTCGCGCCGTCCTTGCGCAGAACGGCAACATCCTGTTGCTTGGCAGAATTTATATTGCGACCTCCATGTCGCAAGGGGAAAATTCTGCACGGCAACGTCCTGTTGCTTGACACCACTCCTGTTATCACTTACAATAAGGTATGTTAGAATATGTTATTATATACACAGACCATCAACAATTAGAAGATTTCTCCTTAACCGAAATAACCGCGTTAGAACCCGCTAAAATAAATTCCCAAAACTGGGGAATCGGCGAGGTTTTGCCCGAGGCATCCGTCCGAGGAGCATGGAATCCCGAAGGACTTTTCCTCTTTTTCGAAGTAACCGAAGAAGAATCACTTCGCCGTTTTACACAGACAAACGACCCCGTTTGGCAAGACTCCTGTGTCGAATTTTTTATTCAACCCGACACAGCAAAACCCGCCTACTGCAACTTCGAATTCAATAGCTTAGGTGCCCTTTTGTCTGCCACGGGCGACAATAGAGACGAACGAACGCCTATCACAAACGAAGAAGCCGCTCTTATCAAACGAGAGGCAACCTTCAACATCCTATCAGAATCCCCATATAAAGCAAAATGGAACTTAAATATCTTTATTCCCTCCTCCGTCTTGCAAAATCGGGGGATCATCCTAGAAAAAAACAAAGAATATCGGGCAAATTTTTATAAATGCGCCGACGCGATGAAAGATATTCATTATTTATCGTGGAATCCGGTAAAATGTGAAAAACCGGACTTTCACAGAATCGATTATTTTGGTATAATAAAGCTCAAGAAATAAAGGAGTAGCTATGTTAAAAGGAAATGCTATTATCGGACAATCGGGAGGACCTACTTCCGTAATCAATTCAAGCCTAGCAGGTGTTATTGCAGGTTGTAAAAAATTCGAAGGAGTGGAAACACTTTATGGAATGAACTACGGAATCGAAGGGTTCATGCAAGAAAGACTTATCGACCTTTCTGCTCAAAAAGACGAGATCGTAGAAGGGCTTAAAACAACTCCCTCTTCTGCACTTGGCTCATGCCGACACAAAGTACAAGAAGCAGACTTTCCTAAAATTATGGAAGTCATTAAAAAATTCAACATTCGGTATTTCTTCCTAATCGGCGGAAACGACACCATGGACACTGTTCATCGTGTAGAAAAATATTGTGCAGAACAAGGCTACGAACTCATCGGAGTGGGGATCCCTAAAACAGTCGATAACGACCTTTTTGGAACCGACCACACACCAGGTTTCATGTCCGCTGCAAATTACAACATTCTTTCTGTCAAGCAAGCAGGTGTTTTAGCTCGTGACATGCAACGCGTAGACAAGTTTGTCGTTTTCCAAACCATTGGACGAGACGCAGGTTGGTTAGGCGCAGCAACTGCAATGGCAAAAGAAAAAGAATCCGATGCTCCACACCTTATCTACATGCCAGAGCGTCCTTTCAAAAAAGATGAATTCCTAGCTGATGCAAAAGAATGCATCGCAAAATATGGTTGGGTTTCTGTTGTTTGCGGAGAAGGGATTAAATATGCGGACGGTACACCTGTTTCAGCCTCCGAAACAAAAGACAAATTTAACAATACCGAATTTGGCGCTATGGGCGGAGCTTCAGTCGCTCTTAACTTACATAAAATGCTAAGTAACGAATTAGGTCTTCGTGGAGAATTCCAAATTGTCGAATCTTTGCTTATGCCTGCTCAAGACCGAGCCCTTCAAAAAGATATAGACGAAGCTTTTAATTGTGGTTTAGAAGCAGTTAATCTTGCATGCCAAGGAATTACTGGCTTCATGGTAACCATGGAACGAGTTTCAAACACTCCGTACGAAATTAAATTTGGGAAAGCACCTCTTTCCGAAGTGGCTGTTGCAGCAAAAGAAATGCCAGAAAATTTCATTAACGAAAGAGGAAACTTCGTCACACAAGATTTCATCGACTACATGAAACCTCTTTGTGGTGACCTTCCAAAATATGTCGAATTAGACAAAACCATTGCAAAATTATAGTCTCAAAAGAGACCCCAACGCACCCAACACTAAAATTGGGTGCGTTTTCTTTTCAAAATAGGAGAATTTATGAAAAAGTATCCCAAGACCATCTTATCCATCCATGCACATCCAAACGACTGCGAATCCTTTAACAGCGGAGCACTTAAACTCTTAAAAGACAAAGGCTATGAAATCTATATCGCTTCTCTTACGGGCGGTGGGCTAGGCAGCTATAAATTATCCCAATGCAAAGCAATATTAACACGAAAACAAGAAGCGGCAAATGCTGCTGAAGTTCTTGATGCTAGATACTATTGCTTTGACCAAGAAGATTGTTTCCTTTTTGATAACGAAAAAATCCGAATAGATGTAGCCTCCCTTATCCGGGCCATTAATCCTGGAATTGTTTTTACCCACCTTCCCCACGACTATCACGCAGACCATCGAGTCACAAGCAAAATTGTAGAAATGGCTTGCCTTATTTCTACTTTACCCAATTTCCAGACAAAAGAGCCCCCACTAGAAGTGGCACCCCTCCTCTATTACACTTCTCCACGAAAAACCATCGACATACTAGGAACTCCCCTTGTGGAACCGCATTTTTACATCAATATAGAGTCGGCGCTTAACAAGAAAATGGAAATGTTTGCAAAACAAGAATCTCAAATCGAATTATATAAAGAAGTTTACCCCGAAGTAAATTTCTTCGATAAAATGAAAGAAATTAACACCTCAATGGGAGAAAAATGCGGAATAAAGTACGCAGAAGCCTACTGGCAACATCATGGGCGTAATTTTAATACCGACCCTCTCGTTCAGTCGGAGCTCGAAGAATTTACTATCTTAGCAAATATGGAAGCAATAAAATGAAAATTATTAAAAATGATCAATACCTCCCAAGCGAGAGCGACCTCTTCCTTTTAGCGGGTGATATTGGCGGTACAAATACGAATATTGCCCTCATGGTATGCCGCAACAACCAATTTATCAAAGTCCTAGAGTCGGAAACACCCACAAATTCTATTATCCAGTTTATGGACCCTCTCCTAGAGACCCTAGAAACAATTTACACCTATTTTCCTTCGATCCAAATTAGAAGTTGCTGCATTAGTGCCGCTGGCCCGATCAAAGAGAACTTTTGCCAACTTACAAATGCAACCTGGTTTGTCAATGGAAAACTAATCGAAGAAAAAACAGGAATAAAAACTCGTGTTATTAACGACTTCAGCGCGCTAAGCCATGCAATCCCTCTGCTAGATAAATCCAATAACCAATCGGTCATACAACTACCTAGCCCTAATGGAGAACTTCCTCTTCCTTTAGGTAATACAATGGCGGTCATAGGTGCTGGCACAGGCTTAGGAGTTGGCTTTATTCCATGGGTCAACAACAAACATGTAGCCATCCCCTCCGAAGGGGGCCATTTAGACTTTCCCGCCTTTGACGACGAAACGACTGAGCTCGTGCTTTATTTGCGAAAAAAACTTGGGTTTCACCCTGGAGTCGAACGAATCGTTTCTGGTAGCGGATTGAGTTGGATATTTAGATTTTTGTTAGAAAAACGAGGTTTTCCAACGGACTCAACGATAGAGTCCATTCTTGCTGCCTCCGAAGACGACAAACCCTACTTTATTTCTAAAAATGTAGAATCGCACAATCTATGCTACGATTCCCACAAGCTTTTTAGAAGAATCTATGGAAAAATTGCAGGAAACTATGCAACTCTTTTCTTACCCGCAGGCGGACTTTTTATTGCTGGAGGGGTTATTTCAAAAGATGAAAGACATTTTCTAGCAGATTCAACCTTTATGGAAGCCTTTAGCATTAATCATAAGGACAATATATCTGAATTGCTTAAGACAATTCCCGTTTACATTGTCAGAGATTATTCAACATCTTTATTAGGGGCGGCAGTCGCAGCTTTAGAAAACTAAACTCGCTTGAATCTATTTTCCAAGACTTATCTGTAAAATTTTGATCATATTATAAATTTTTCGATAGGCTTCTTTTGAGGCTTCAAATATATCCCCCTGTTTATAGCCATTCTCGACCTCTTTCCAATTTACAAATATTTTTTTAGTTGAGAAGTCATCGATTATCACTCTAAGTGCTTTACCTAAGCGAAAAAGCTCTTGGGATGCATCCGCTAGGACTCCTTTGACTTCTTCATTGACCTCTCCTACCATTCGCTCTAGTGTGGCCTTAGTTCGCGGGTTGGCATTTCGAGAATAATTTCGAATGAGTTGTCCATATCTTGCTGTTTCCGCAAGACTTTCGTCGAATTTAGTGAGAGCATCCGAATTTTCAGTTAGCTTATTTAGAATCTCACTTAACGTTTGCCCCTCTATAGGATTCACCCAAGTCCCTACGATAATATAAGTGTTTAATATTTCCCAAATTTCTTTTTTGAAGGAATCAAGGTAAAAAGATTTTAGATAATTAACAGGAAGCACATATTCAAATCCATTGTCAATTGCCCCACTTACCAATTGGCTTAAAAATTCGCTGTAGTTACGAATTCGGCTAACAGGAATTTTTCCGTTAAAAAGAGTTCTAACGATTTCAGAAATACTACTCTTCTTTTGTTCCGCAACAATTTTATTTAAGTTTGATTGTAATTCGGCACTTACATCATCGATGTAACCTGTTACGACATTCGCCGTCGAAAGAATAGGTACAGATTGATAGTTAGGAGTTTGTTCTACATAAGCAATAATTAAATCTAGGATTCGAGATTTTTTTACCTCTAATATGTAGCGTCGCAATTTTTTCCACTGAGATATTGCGATAATATCGATTCCTTTAGAGTTATTTAAAATCTCAAACAACGACTCCCACTCATCTCCTCCGTCAAAAGATTCTAATGCAATCGCAAGACTTTTCAAGAACTCTATATCTTCCAATGCCGAAATAGGAGTATAAGAAGGCTTATATACAAAATCCCCTTCAGGCATTCTAATGTCCATTTTTTTTAGGATACAGGAATAGTAATCTAATTCGGCAAATTCTATGAGTGCTAAATACGATGAATAGAGTTCATTTGCTCTCCCCGCAACATGTTTTGTTAAGTTCTTTTTATAATTTGCAAAATCAGCTTTTAGTTCGGCAAAAACATCGTTAAAGTCTTTTGTTTTTAATCTTTCTCGTATTGAGTCTTCGTAAAATTGTTCCCTAATAGCTTTCAATTGACTATCACACGAAACTTCTACAACAAGTGTTTTAACTAGTTTAGATTTAGCATTGAGATACATTTTTAAATGTTCATGTATCGGATAAAAAAAGCGATATAATCGATATATAAAAGCTGCAAACTCTTCATTAAGTTCGTCGTACCGAATATCGAAAAATCCTAAATGCGAACGTTTAATTTGGCTTTTAATTCCTTTAAGTTGTCTTCTATTTGCAGCAGAGTCTGTATTTCCACTAAAAAAAGATTCAAGAAGTGTTTTAATAAAACTCATTCATTCTACTCCTATATTACAATAATATATTAAGAATTCACTTGCTGTCAACAAATTTTTTCATTATACTTTTATTATGTTGCAAACAATAGACTTATTTTCCCAGTTAATAGCCCGAGGATTTGATCAATATAAAATTTTTTCCTTTTCAGACAATGCTCTTACCTCCATCAATTCAAGTCTTGCACTTCCTATTACCCCGAAGCAACTAAGTACTTTAACCGATGCACTCATCGAAGAAAAAGCTATATTAATAGCGACATTTCCCATCCCAATAGATACCCGCACCGAAGAGACATTTAGTAATCCAAAAAACTGCTCAATCAAGGAATTAACTGCCCCTTTTGCTCAAATAAACTATTACAATTTCATTACACGACAATTTAAAGAAATCATACAATTAATAAAACCTCGCAATATGCCAAAATCACAATTTCGAATTTTCTCTAACTCAAATCTACCTGAAAAATTTTTAGCAATCGCTTCAGGGCTATGTACCGTAGGCAAAAACAACTTACTCATTTCGGATTCCAATAGTAACTCGTTTTTAGTAGGAGGCTTTATCTTCCCAAAGGAAATCCTCGTCGACGTGAATAATCTAGGATACATAACAGGAGATACCCTCAAAACCATCTCTCCAATTGGAAGCAAATGTGGGTCTTGTTCTCGCTGTATAGACCATTGTCCGACCAATGCGCTCTCTCAAGACAAATCATTTATCAAGGAAAAATGTCTTCAATACTATAGCCACCACGACATAAAAAAACCCACACTCAAAAGACCGCACAAATTTCCTATTTTCTACGGATGCACCGAGTGCCAAACTTCATGCCCACGCCATATTGCCACAGAGATGGGTATCGCAAATAGAAATGCAGCGATACAAGCAAGAACCCCTTCGCTCCCAAGCGACATTACAGTCGCAACACTATTAGAACTTCCTGAAAACAAGGCAATTGAACTTTTAACAGCAAAAACTAAAAAAACGGCACTTGCCCCTAAATGGCTAGAAAAACGACTCCTTCTACGTAATCTAAAAAAAATTTAACCATCAACAAAAAAATATTGCAAAAATTCATAAAAAAAGATACTCTTTACCCATGAACGAATTAGCAATTTTATTAAACAAAGAAATCGACGCTACACCAGCGTGGCGACTTCTATCCGACTATGGAAAACGATTTTTTTTCCCATCAAAAGGAATCGTTGCACAATCTGCAGAAGCAAAAGCTCAAGCACATCGGTACGACGCCACCATAGGAATGGCCTGTTTAGACAAAAAACCTATAGCATTAGATCAAGTTAAAACCTTTTTAACTGGCCTAAGCGAAGACGAAGCTTTTTCCTATGCCCCCACTCCAGGCCTTCAACCTTTAAGGGAACTATGGAAAAAAGAAATTTACCGAAAAAACCCAGAATTAGGAAATACAGAACTTTCCTTGCCTGTCGTTGTACCTGGCTTAACCGCTGGCATTGCACAACTTTCCGAACTCTTCCTAGACAAAGGGGACAATATCGTTGTTGCAGACATGTTTTGGGATAATTACAGCCTCATTTTCGAGACAAAACAACAAGCTAACATGGTCAATTATAATTTCTTTAACAAAGAAAAAACAGGTCTAGACCTAGATGCATTTAAAGCAGGACTTCTTGCAGGGGCAAAAGGAAAGTCAATCAAAACAATTATGAACTTCCCTAATAACCCGACTGGTTATTCGCCAACCGTAGACGAAGCAAACAAAATGGCAGAAATCTTACTAGACCTTGCAAACGAAGGTTACGAAATTCTTGCAATAACAGACGACGCCTACTTTGGTCTTTTTTACGAAGAAAATACCTACAAGCAATCTCTTTTTGCTAAACTTGCAAACCTACACAAGAACATCCTTGCAGTTAAGGTCGATGGAACTACAAAAGAACACTTTTCTTGGGGATTCCGTGTTGGCTTTGTCACTTTTGCATCAAAAGATTTCACAAGCGTTCAACTAAATTCGCTTGCTCAAAAACTTTCTGGTTCTTGCCGTGCCTCCTTTTCTAACTCATCTAAACCAGCTCAAAGTATTTTACTAAAAGCAATGGCGGATTCTACCTACGAAGCAGACAGACAAAAATTCGACGACGAACTAGAGGCTCGCTACCATCTTGTCAAAAAAGCACTAGCCGGCAGAACGACAGGTAAGAAATTAGTCGAACTTCCATACAATTCTGGCTACTTCATGGCATTCGAATACCTTGGGGACTCCAACGCCCTGCGTCAACAGCTTCTTGCAGAAGAGGGCATTGGAACCATCTCATTACAAGGCACTCTACTACGAGTTGCATTTAGCGCCGTTGACCAAGCCGATATTGCAGACTTGTACGAACGGGTTTTAGCAGCAGCAGATAGATCATAATTTTTAACAAAAAATGCGTAGCTCTTGCTAGTGCGATTTCGCTAAATCTTCGATTCAAATAACTCTCTTAGGAATTTTCTTTAGGATGATGACTTTATTGAAAGCAAAGCTTTCACGAAAAGGCGGTAGCCTAAGGAAAGTTCTTAATAAAAGCTGTTAGTTGAATAAACTTTGATAAACCGCTTGACCTTTTCTGCGTTGTTCTATATATTTAAGTAATAAGCGACGCAGGGTAGAGCAGTTGGCAGCTCGTCGGGCTCATAACCCGGAGGCCGTAGGTTCGAGTCC
>CAYJGX010000099.1:0-8262 GCA_964369795.1 uncultured Spirochaetaceae bacterium | reverse complement strand
AATGGTTTATCAGAATATGATATTTCGCTGTTATATGATGTTCTAGGTGTTTCTAGACCTGAATGTCTATAATATAAATCTTTGATGTACACCTGCCACATAATCGTACATTTGGAAAAAATAAATTCAAATTTTGGAGGTAAATAAAATGGGATGCTTTGTTAATGGCGATATTAATACACAAAGTCCGAATTTGCAGTTAATACAGCAAGCGTGCATAGGTAAGACGGAACAACAGAAAAAAACAATTGAATATTTTTGTAAACAAGAAGGGTGTTTTTCGAAAAATATAACTGATGATGAATACATAAATTTAGTTATGGCTAAAAGAAATTCTTTTGATTTTAAAAAAACAGCTCTAAATAAAATTGGTTTAGATGAGGATGAAATACAAGAAATTCCACCAGCTATGTTTGAGGGGTTTGTATTTAAGAATGCGTATGCTAAACAGCAAGCAAATGGTAAATGGGTTAGCTCTTCTTATCAAGTGTCATGGCTGTTTTTTAGTGCAACTCAGGTATATATATATCGTCATACATTCAGCATGGATGACGATAAAAAGAATGAAAGTACTGATGAATTTTTTTATAAAGATGTTACATCATTTTCTACAAGTAGTGAAAGTGAAACGGCTCATGGGCTAGGTGATACCAAGTTTGATGTTGAGACAAATAAATTTTATATGGTAGTTCCCGGGGATAAGTTATATGTTTCTATGGATGGAGTATCTAATTCGGAGTCTATTATTCAAGCGATGAAACAAAAACTTAGAGAGAAAAAAATGTGATTTGCAATAGGTTTCTGTTTTGTGGCAACAGAAACCTATTGTTATTTAAGGAGTAGACAATGGACGAAAAAAAAATTCCACATTATATCAATGATCCAATAGTTAATGCACAAACAGCTCCAGAGTTGAAGTTGTACAGACCAAAGATAAGCTATTTAAGGGCTTCTATGTTCATTATTGCTCACGTTGCTGTAAGTGAAATTGCAATATCGATATGGTTGTTAGTTAACAATACCTTAACATACACTGCTTTTTTTGAATATCAAAAGTACTTGCTGCTTTTAGTTTTTGTATTGTTTATGTTAACGCTAAAATATACATTGATTTGGTTTATACGACTTTATCAAAAATACGCAAAATCTGAAACAAGATTAAGATGCAATATGACTCCATCGTGCTCAGAATATTCAATTTTAGCACTAAAGAAATATGGAGTTATTAGGGGAATTCCTAAAATGATTGGTCGTTTCAAACGATGTGGCTTCCCAGGTGAGATTGACTACCCATAAAGGAGGATTAAGATGGAAGATTTTACTAAAACTGAATATTTGACAAGTGGTGAATCAATAGCTCTTAATATTATTGAAGTGAAGAGTATTCCTCATTTGTCTGTTTTGGGGAATTCTTTTTATAATGAAGATGAATTAATAAGCAGATACAAAATAGAATTCAAAAATTTACTCAATGAAATTCATAATGTATATATATCCCTAAGTAACACACTTTGTCAATCAAAGGATATTTCGGTAGAATTATTATGGAAAAGTGAAGAAGTAAAAAATCAGACTTTTAATGGACTTATACGGTTCTTTATTGTTATTAGAGCTATTGATGTTAATAAAGACAATTCGAAAAACATAGTAGTAAATTTAAATAAAATCGTAAAATCAACCTTGGTACTACAAAAATACACTTTTCGAGATGTAGAATACTTTGAGTTTGAAAGTCAGATTTCAAACTCCCTAAAATTTCCTGCGACAGCTATCGTTAAAGAAGAAAAGGTAGAAAATCTTCAGAATCAACTTTTGCCAAGTTGTTATTCTTTTGATAAATTTCCTATTTCTAATAACGACTTAAGTAGAATAGTTAATGTCCTTATTGATTATCCTAATTGCATGATTAGTTTATGCTTGATTCCTACAGTGTTTAATTCTATTGAAGAAAATGAAATAGATAGAGTGAGTTTGGCTTTAGATACATTAAGTAACGGTATTGCAGAACAAGGCATTGGAAACATAAGTTTTTCGATTGCAGAAAAGCATGCTAAAACATATTCATATTATTCTAATAATAAAATGAATGCATTGTTTTTTTATAACATAGTAATTTATGGAAATGCTTCTGAACTTAGTAATATTACAAGCAGAGTGTATGGTCAGCTTTCTTCGGGAATTTCAGATTCTGCAAGCTTAAAACTTGTTTCAATTGATAGCAATGAAATTAATGCGAAGGAAAATTTATTCCCTTTGCCATGGGCATTGAATGAAATGTTAATGGAAAAATCGCGCAATCAACAAATTTGGTCAAGCGGACAATTTTCAAATGCTTTTTATAGATTGCCATATATTATTACGAGCGAAGAAGCTGCAGAATTCTTTAGACTACCGCTTGGCAGTTCTCGAATATCTGCAGGTTTAAATATAAACGAGGCTGACAAAACTAACAAAACATATTCTTCTAACATTATAAATGCAGGAGAAATAACAGTAGGACAACTGCGCTCAGCACAAAATAAAGATACCATTGGTTTTGATTTAAACGACTTGGCTAAACATATGCTAATCGTCGGAACACCGGGCTCTGGTAAAACTACTTTTTCTGTCAGCTTGCTTGACAGGTTGTGGAAAAAACACAAGATACCTTTTTTAGTTATTGAGCCTGCTAAAAATGAATATAGAGCATTAATAAAAAGTATACCTGATTTGCAGGTTTTTACACCCGGTAAGAATTTTATATCACCATTTGTATATAATCCGTTTATACCTCCAACAAATGTTACGCTTGAAACATATAAATCTACACTGAAAACTGCTTTTTCAGCGGCTGTTTCTATGTCCTCGCCATTAGACAAGATATTCGAGGAAACAATAAATAATTGTTATTCTGATTTCAGATGGCTTGATACATATACTGTAGCAGACAAGGGGCAGGTCTTTAATATAACCGATTTTATTCGATGTTTCCAAAATACTTTTGATGAAATAGGTTATACCGGAGATGCCAAAAACATTGGTAGAGCTGGTGTAGTTAGGCTTAACAGCCTTGTGAATTTATTTGATAATTATTTTTCAATTCCGATTGAGGATTTATTACAGAAACCCACAATTATAGAGCTTGCTGCTATAGAAAATAGCGACCAAAAGGCTTTGATTATTTCTTTGCTACTGCTCTCTATTCTTGCTTATGTAAATTCAAATTATATAGGTGAAGGAGGGCTAAAAAATGTTATTATGCTCGAAGAAGCTCATGTTCTTTTGGATGCAGACACTAATTCGGGACAAGGTGAAGCTAACCCAAGTGCGATAGCTCAAAGTCTTGTAAAAAGAATGCTCGCCGAAATTCGTTCATATGGTGTAGGGCTAATTATTGCAGATCAGTCACCTCGAAAAGTCTCTACTGACGTGGTCGCTCTTACAGACATGAAAATGGTGTTTAGGTTGGTTGAAGCATCGGACAAGCAAATAATTGCAGACAGTACAAATATGTTGGAAACGCAAGCGTCAAGAATGACTAAATTGAAACCCGGTGAAGCGTTTTTGTTTTTTAACAAGTTAGATGAACCAGAGGAAGTAATTACTCCCAATTATCGTTTGGAGAATAACATTTCAATAACACTTTCTGATAACGGAATAAAGGAGCTATCTACTTACTGGAACAACAAAGGTCAAGAGTTAAGACCATACCCACAATGTGAGCATTGTTATTGCTGCCAAAATTCTTGCGATTATTCAAGGAGAGTTCTTGCCAAAGAAGTCGCCAGAAGAATATTTGTTAAAAACTTTAAACCTTTAACACGCGAATTTGAAGTTCTAAAACGGGTTTTTGCCCAAATCAGTAATTTGATACGACAGGAGTTAAATGATGAAGTTTTCTCTGTAGAATTATTATCGTGTGTCAAAGTACATTTGTGGAGAAAGATAAAATATGGAACAAAGATTCATGTTAGCGATGCACAAATTGAAAATTCACTAAAAAAACAAGGGAGTGATAAATAATGGGTGAAGAATATGATGAAAGCGTAGACACATCTTTTGACATTGATACGAGTGATGTCAGCAACGATATATACGATGAAATATCCGAAAGTGATACTATGGATATTTCAGAAGATATTGCGGAGGATAATTACGAAAACATTTCAGAGATAGTAAATGATTCTATATATGAGGATATATCAGAAGATGGAGAGTCAGACTTTGAAGATGTTTCTGATGATGAAGCCGTTGATTCGGAGGAAATTTTTGAAGATGTGGAAGATGATGCAACTGACGACAATTCAGAAAATGATGATATTTCGGATAATGCAGATAGTACTGATGTTGAAACCATTGACTCGGAAGAAATTCTCGAAGATGTGGAAGATGATATATCATACGACGATTCGAATGACAGTGGTATTGTGAAAAATGATTTTGATCAATTAACAGATTATATGAATAAAAACAATTATGGTCGTGACGATTTTGAAACTTATTCGCAAGATCCAGAATGGAGAGAATTACATAGAAAAGTTTATCCTGATTATGATATGCCACCTATAATGCAGGAAAATGCATATAACCAGTTAACAGATTATATGCATGAAAACAATTATACGCAAGAAGATTTGGAAACATACTCACAAGACCCAAAATGGAGAGAATTACAAATGTTTGCTTTCCCAGACTATGAATTACCTGCATTGAAAGATGGCGATAATGATGAAGTTTTGGACAATACGGATAACGCTTATTATGAAATTAATGACACCGAAGAAATAACCGGAGATGAATTTATTGAAATAGAGGAAGATATCTCAGATAATGTTTCAAAGTGTATTCTTGAAGATTCAAATGTTGAAAATATTGTCGAAGATAGTGTTTCAGACATCAACGATTTCGATGAGCATGTTGACACATCTGAGATAGTTTCTGAAGAAACAAATACTTTTGAGCAAACTGAAATAGTTGCAGAAAACGATGTCGTTCAAGAAAATTCAGACGAAGTTGTTGAGTATCTTGATACAACTCCTGAAGTTGGGATTGATAATAATAGTGGTATTGAAAATTCCGAGCAAGGCTCTGATAACAGTGACAATCATGATAACACATCAGACATGCAAAATTGGTTAACAGACATTAATCCAAATTACGATCCGTTTGATTACGAATCTCCATACAGCAATAACTGTGGGTCTTGTTCATTAGCTGTGTATCAGAGACTGGAAGGAATTGATGACTCGAGTGTTGCATCAGCCGAAAATATTGGCTATAATCATGAAATGAATGCAATAACCGGAATGGAGCAAGTTTCAATGTCGCCAAGCGAAATAGAACAACGATTGTTAGAGCAGGGCGATGGTTCACATGCTATTATAGGCGTTGATAGAGCAGAGGGACCGGGGCATTGGTTTAATGCGGCCTGCATGAATGGTAAAGTTGTAGCCATTGATGGGCAAACTGGTGAAATAACAGATTGGCCGCCTGACTACGGAAATGTGGTAAATTGGGAAATGAGTATTAAAAAGGAGGATAAGTAATATGAAAGAACTAATAAACACCGTAGCTGCACTACTAAATATCACTGTAGAAGAAGCAGAAAAAAATAACAAAGAACTTCCAAATTTAGAAGCACATTATTTTTGGAGTACAGCAAGAGGCGGTCGTTCTGTAATAATAAAGGCGAATGGCGAAAAATTGGTGGCGACATCTTCTGTCAATTACGAAAAACACTTGCAAGCTTTTATAGATGGAAAACGAAATTAGGAGGATGAAATTATGGCTCTTTTCGGAAAAAACCCAAATGAAATCTCCTATGTTGGGGGAAAGAAACATTGGACTGATGTAATAAAAAACTCTGGTGATGGCGAGTTATTGATATGGCGACAACCCGAAGAAGATTTTAACACAAATTCAACATTGATTGTTATGCCCGGCGAAGAAGCTATCTTTATCAAGGGCGGAACAATTGAGCAAGTCTTTGATAATGGTACATATAAGCTTTCAACTGAAAACTATCCATTTATTAGCAGGCTGAGAAATGCGTTTTCTGGCGGGATCAGTACATTTAACTGTGTAGTTTATTTTGTACGAAAAGCTGACAGCAAAGAAATACGTTGGGGCACAGAAACACCAATACAAGTTAGAGACAAAATGTTTAATATCAGAACTGATGCTAAAGTTCGTGGTGCTTACAAAGTAAGAGTTGATAATCCGGTTAAATTCTTAGAGAAACTTATCGGGAATAATGTTCCATTTCAGATACAAGAGGAATTAGACAAGTATTTTGCAATTGAATTTCAAGGTAAAATTAAGTCAGCAGTTTCTAAATTTCTAAATTCTTTGCAACAGGAACTAATTGGAATTGATGCTTATATGGATGAACTCTCAGAACATATTGAGCCGTACATAAACGAAACACTTGCTGAATACGGGTTAAAATGTGTTAAATTTACTTTAGCAGGATTGGATATTGACACAAGTAAATACGATGCTATAGATGCTTCTCAGATAGAGCAAATTACTAAAATGCGAGGAGCGCAAGGTGATAGGACTGTAATGGACACTCTCGGAGCGGATTGGGCCAAACAACAAGCTGTAAACATATTGGGTGATATCGCTAATAATCCGGGAGCAGGTGGTGTAGCCGCAGCTGGTGCTGGATTGGGAATGGGCATTGGTGCGGGTGGTGTATTTGGCTCCATGGCACAGCAAATTTTCACGCCGATGAGTAGCAATAATTTTGGAGACCAAACACAAGCACCTGTCGCACAGCCACAATCCAGCCGTTTTACCCAAAGGACAAATACACCACCTCAAAATGAAAGTAGTACAGAAGACCCATTAACTGTATTAACAAAATTAAAATCCTTATTAGATGCTGGATTAATCGAACAGTCAGAATATGATTTAAAAAAAGCAGAAATTTTAAGCAGAATGTAGGTGCTGTATGAAAAAAACGATTTTGTGGATATTATTAGATTTAATATTTGTCCTAATATTTAACACTATATTTTTTACAGTTGGTGGAGCAGATCACCCTGTTTCAGTTTGGCTTTCATACGGGTTTATGCATTTTTCATATTTTATGGTAATACTAACACCTTTCTTATTGAGAAAGAGCACGGTATCAAATGTTTTGGGTTTATCTATATATTCTGTTTCGTCATTTTATTTTATAATAGAATTTATTGTAGGAATAGTTTTTATACTAATTCGACCTGACAGCATAATTGCCGCTTTAATAACACAAGTAATTATTGCAGGAGTTTATGGCATCATGTTAATAATCAACCTGTTAGCAAATGAAAGTACTGCCACCGCCGTGATAAACCAACAAAATGAAATAAACTTCATCAAAGAATCATCTTCTCGTATTAAAACACTGATTGCTCATATTGATGATAAAAAAATTAACAAAGCATTAGAGGAGTTATATGATTTAATACACAGTAGTCCTGTAAAAAGCATGGCAGAGGTTATAGCTATTGAAAAAAATATTACTGTAGCACTATCTGAAATTGAGGTTCATATCAAAAATTCAGATAATGCAAGTGTGGTGTTGTTAATCAAAGAAATTTCTGGGTTAGTAACTGAACGAAATTGGAAAATTAAAGCACATAATTAAATTGAACAACCGTATTAAATCTGAACTCAATTTATTTGACAGGATATAATACGGTTGTTTAGTACTATAAAAGTGTAGCCCGATTAAGGGAAATCTTAATTGGAAAGCTATACTTATTTTAATATAATAAGAGAAGTGATTGCTCTGGCGACGGTTGCTTAGGATTAACGCATGCGACATAAAAATTGCCGACCACCTCTTATTATGTGCGTTGAATTAAGCAGGTTGAAACTCATGTGAGCTTTCGTGTAAATAACAAAATGAATGGTGATAAGTGTAGGTGGAGTGAATTTACAATAAAAGTAAAGGAGTGTCTTGAATGAATAATGATTTGATTACTCTGTTTGAACAAAACAAGATAGTTAAAACTTCGGATATAGTTAAACTTGGCATTTCTAAGCCGACCATTGCTGAATATGTGAAAAAAGGTTTAATTGTAAAAATAGCGCATGGCTTATATTCGCTTAAAGACGAAATAACAGATGAGATGCTTTTGCTGTCGCTTAAAAGCGAGAAGATAATTTTTTCGCATGAAAGTGCGTTATTTTTAAATGATTTGTCCGACCGAACTCCATTTGTTCACACAGTCACAATCAAAAGTGGAGAATCGGTTTCTAAATTTATTAAAGATGAGTGCAAATGCCATTATG
>CAYJGX010000098.1:6516-8397 GCA_964369795.1 uncultured Spirochaetaceae bacterium | reverse complement strand
CATTAGAAGGTTTATTGTATCCCGATACATATAAAATTGCCTATGGAAGTAGTGCTAAACAAATTTTAGAAGTATTAACAAACGAGTTTTTTGAAAAGACAAACCCATACAAGGGCAATTTTTCGAGTTTATCCTTTTATCGAAAAATAATACTCGCTTCTATTGTCGAAAAAGAATATAGAGATGTTGCTGAGGCACCTCTTATTGCCTCAGTCTTTCAAAATCGTCTAAATATCAATATGCCTTTACAATCTTGTGCCACCGTCGTTTATGTATTAAAAGAAATACTTGGCCGACCTCACCCTAAAAGACTTTTTTATGTCGATTTAGAAATTAGCAGTCCTTATAATACCTATGGTGTATACGGATTGCCTCCTGCACCTATTTGTTCGCCAAGCAAAATAGCCTTAGATGCAGTTTTTAACATTCCAGAAACAGAGTATCTTTATTTTGTTGTCAAAGATTCTGCAAAAGGGACTCACACTTTTACTAGTTCTTTAAGCGATCATCAAAAAGCCAAAGAAGAATATTTAATTCAAAATTTCAAATAGGGTGGATAATGCAGAATAATAACAATGAGGTAGTTAAAGAGATCAAGGAACAAGTACGTCTCTCGGATCTTATTTCTCAGTATGTCAAACTCACTTTTACGGGCGGTAAGGGATTAGGGTTATGCCCATTTCACACTGAAAAGACGCCTTCTTTTAATGTTAATGACGATGATGGTTTTTATAAGTGTTTTGGCTGCGGGAAGGGAGGAGATCACTTTACTTTTCTAATGGAGAAAGAAAACTATTCTTTTCCAGAGGCTTTAAAAATTTTAGCTGGGATGGCTGGAATTAAACTGCAGGACAACCGAAAACCTTTAACCGAATTCGACAAAAAAAAGAATGAACTCTACGATCTCTATACTCGGGTTGCTGGTAGCTTTTCCGATATATTGCTAAACAAAGAAAATGCTTCTATTGCACGAGATTACCTTGTTTCAAGAAATTTCACTTTAGAAACCATTAAAGAATTTCAATTAGGATATTTGCCGCAAAGCAGAGATTGGCTTTGGAATTTTTTAAAGAAGAAAAACTACTCCGATTCTTTTTTGCAGGAATCGGGTCTCTTTTCTAAAAAAGGAAATAAGTACTGTTATTTTACAGACAGACTTATCTTTCCGGTAAAAAACAAAAGAGGGCAAGTCATTGCCTTTTCTGGCAGGCAACTTCGCGGTGATAAAGGTCCTAAGTATATCAACAGTCCAGAAACTCCTATTTATCAAAAACGTGACGCTTTGTTTGGTCTCTTTCAAGCGAGTGCCGATATTCGCAGAAGTGAATCGGTTTATATTGTTGAGGGTAATTTTGATGTTTTAGCAATGTATCAATCGGGCGTTAAAAATTGTGTTGCTCCTTTAGGGACAGCATTTACACCGACGCAAGTTGCCCTTATCAATCAACATGCTAAAAAATTCTATTGTCTTTTTGATAATGACAATGCGGGTGTTAATGCAGCTAAAAAGACTATTTTTATGTTACAAGATTTAAAAATTCCAAGTTATGTAATAGAAGTACCTATTGGAAAGGATCCCTCTGACATAATGGAAAAAGAGGGGTCTGTCGGAATTAAAAACTTAATAAAAAAAATTCAAAATTCACTTGACTATCTTTTAAAAACGGCTATATTACAATATGGGAAGGATAGTGTTGAATCAAAAGAAGAAATAATCAAATTTATATTACCCTATGTCAATAAATATGAATCCGAGATACGAAAAACGGAAGCACTTAGATTTATTGCACAACAACTAGATATAGATTTTATTGCACTTCAAAAAGATGTGGTTAAACAGCAACAAAAGGTCATTCCTACACAACCAAAGCCATTAAAACA
>CAYJGX010000098.1:0-6464 GCA_964369795.1 uncultured Spirochaetaceae bacterium | reverse complement strand
TTTGTTACCAGATAAAGAGTTATTGTTATTAGTAGCTGCTTCAAAGGAAGCTAATTACTTTGAAATGCTAAAAAAGCAAATTAACATTAATAATCTAAATTCTGTTTATGCAAAGGCACTTTATCAGGCTATTGATGACTGTTTTAAAAATGGAACTCTAAATGCAAATGAAATTTTATTGCGAATATCAGACGAAGACTTTCGGGAACAAGTTGCAATATGGATAAACGATAATAATTTTATCCAAGACCCCGAAAAAACGCTAAATGATATTATCTATAAAATTCGTATTGAACGCTTAGAGGCAAAAAAGAATCAATTTCTTTTGCAGCTTACCTCTCAAAATTCAGAGGAAAATACCGATAATAAAACTAGTGAAATTATCGAAGAAATTGAAATTCTTAACTACGAGATAAAAAAAATAAAAGGTGAGGTATAATGGCTACAGATAACGATAGCAACTCAAACGAACAAAATCAAAATGACTCTAGTATTTTCCCTAAAAAGGTAGAACACAAGGTCCAATCAAAACCACAAGTAAAACCCAAAATGGTTAAAAACGAAAGCACTTCTTTAAAAGACGAACCGTTTCGTCTTTACTTAAAAGATATCGGAAAGGAATCTTTATTAAGCGCAGAAGAAGAAGTCATTTTGTCTAAACAAATGGAAAAAGGAGAAGAGATTATCATTCATGTTATCCGACGCTCTGGGTTTATGATCAATGAATTTTATGAACTTCAAAAAAAGATTTTTATAACCGACGAAGACGAAGAAGAAGAATTTGAAGATCTAGATTTCCACAAAAAAGACAACGAACATCAAACTGAAAAAAAACGTTTAACTTCATCTTACAAAGAAAGCCTTAAACCTTATATCAACAAACTCAATAATTATATCATTCTAAAAGAAGAGTTACGAATTAATGAGGTTAATTTTTCTACTAACGAAGATTTTCTATCAAAACAAAAATCTTTATTAAAATCGCTTGCTCGAATCACGCTTCAACAAGAGGAAATTCAATCTTTTTCCGATAAATACTTAAATGCAGAAAATAATATCGTTTCATTTCGAAGAGAACAAGAAAAGATTATTCGTTTGCTAGGTATTTCGCAAGATCCAGAAAAAACGGCTCGTGAATTAAGATCGATGGGTCGTGACCTAGCAAATACTTCAAAACGAAATACAATTGAAAATAAGCTTGGTATGCCTGCCGACAGAATTAAAGAAAAAATTAGTCGTGTGCAAGCCTATGACAAAAGTTTAAAAGAAATTGAGTTCAAATTCGAAGAAGATATCGAACAAATTTTGGTCCATTCAAAAGAGATTAAAAATGGACGATCAATGCTAAAAACAGCAAAAGATAAGCTCATTAAAGCCAACTTAAGACTCGTTGTTAGTATTGCAAAAAAATATACAAATCGGGGTCTACAATTATTTGATTTAGTCCAAGAGGGAAATATTGGTCTAATTAAGGCGGTCGAGAAATTTGAATACCGTAAAGGTTATAAATTTTCGACATATGCCACATGGTGGATTCGTCAAGCCATTACGCGATCTATCTCCGATCAGGCTCGAACCATTCGTGTCCCTGTTCACATGATCGAACAAATAAATAAAGTTCAAAATGAATCTCGAATGTTATTGCAAGTCTTAGGACGAGAACCAAACGACGAAGAAATTGCAGAAAAACTAGGTTGGACGGTTCAAAAGGTAAAAGCTGTTAAAAATGTCTCTCGAGAACCTATTTCATTAGAAACTCCAATTGGAGAAGAAGAAGATTCTCTCCTTGGCGATTTCATCGAAGATAAAGAGATAGAAAACCCTGCAAGTCAAACAGCCTTTAAATTGCTACAAGATCACATCAGTTTGGTATTAGATGACCTATCTGAAAGAGAACGAGATGTTATAAAAATGCGTTTTGGTTTAGAGGGCGTATATTCTTTAACCTTAGAGGAAGTGGGACTATACTTTAATGTTACGAGAGAACGGATTCGTCAAATTGAAGCAAAAGCATTACGCAAGTTAAGAAGACCAGGTAATCATAAAATTTTAAAAGATTATATGGACAATAATTAGGATATGTATTATAAATAATGGGAGAGGGTTTAAATGAAACTAGAAATCTTAGAAAAACTCAAAAATTTACAAGATATTCTTTATTCAATTTATAAAATGGATAAAGAAATTAATGAAATTCCAGCATCTTTGTCAACGACACACGATTTAGTTCAACGTTTAAAGTTAAATTATATCGATGTAAGCAACAAATCTCAAAAAAAATTAGCTAAAATCGAAAGACTTACTAATAATTTAGATTTAACAGTCAAAGAACGAGAGTCTTTCGAGTCGCAAATGGCGATGTTGCCACCCGATTCAACAAAAGAATCAGAATCTTTTGATAAAATCATTCAAGCAACATGTCAAAAAGAAAAAGAATTACGGGATGCACTCAAAAAAGAGAAAGTTGAACACGAAGAATTAAAAGCGAAGATGAACAGCCAAGAGGCGTTAATTGAAAGTAATGAAAAACAATACGATTCTTTGCAAATTCAAGTTAATTCTCAACTAGATGACAAAAAATCACAATTAGAAGAACTTAAAAAGATCAAAAATGAATTGACTTTAGGCATGGACGAAGATCTTATTTTCAAGTTTGACAGAATTATTAGAAACAAAGAAGGAAAGGGGATTGTTCCTATCAAAGACAAAGTCTGTACAGGTTGTAACATGTTATTACCAGCACAATTTGCTAACGATATTCACAGTCACCTCGAAATTCATTTTTGCCCTTATTGTAGCCGAATTCTTTTCTTCGAAGAGACAGAAAATGCAGATGAAAATTATGCTTTCTCCGATGTAGATGCAGGTGGACTTATTGGTGAATTTGAAGATGTGGATTCAGATTTCTAAATTTATTTAAAATAATATTAACAGACTGGAATAGTAATCGCTGCTGTAAGCAGAGGAAAGTCCGGGCTCCATAGAACAAAATGCTAGGTAATACCTAGGCTCGTTTATCGAGACAGAAAGTGCAACAGAAAGCAAACCTCCTTGACTTCGTTAAGGGAAGGGTGAAAAGGTGGGGTAAGAGCCCACCGCTTTTTTGGCAACAAAAAAGGCATTGTAAACCTCATTTGGAGCAAAATCAAGCAGTAATTGGGTTGTTCGCCCTTAAGATTACGGGTAGATTGCTAAAGAAATATTGTAAGATATTTCGTAGATAGATGATTACTTTCAACAGAACTCGGCTTACCAGTCTGTTTTTTTAAAAACATTATGAAACGAAAAAAGAAAGGCTCATTTTATGGGCAACCACAAAATTATGTTAGTCAACGGACTCGCCGAATTCGCAAAAAGAAAATTATTTTTTGGTCTATCGTTACATTTTTAATTTCGTTTACTATTTTTACTTCAATTTATATTTCTACCAAACCACAGACTATTCCAACAGATGAATTAGAACCTCAAGATACCAACGAACTTTTATTATCAAAATTATCCATAGATGACCTATTAGAACAAAGTCTATACTCAGAATTACTTAGACGATGTGATATCAAAATTCAAGAAAACCCCTATGATCCATACTGGCTAAAGCTAAGAGGTATTGCATCTTATCAAATTGGAACTCAAAACCTAAGCAGAAATTCTCAAACAGAAGAGAGTCTTGCAAGTATAGACTCCGCTATTAAAGACTTAAGTCGAACGTTAGTCTTAGATCCAAAATTTGAAGCGGAGTTAATCTACATCTTTTTAGGTAAAGCCTATTATGCTAAAGGCCATTTTTTTATGGATAGCTCTATATATTACTTTAAAAAAGCTTTAGAAATCCTAGAATCAAATAAGACAATCTACACCGATAGCCAAGCTGCGTCCAATAGCAGAATTGTTCTCTATTATCTTGGTTCTGCCTATGCAGAAGTAGCGGAATACGAAAAAAGTATTTCTATTTTTAGACAAATTGAAGGAGAGAATAAGTCGATTCTTCATATGGACGGTTCTCATTACAATGCAAAAAACTACTTAAAAGCCTATGAAACATTACAGTATATTATCGAAAATACAAGCGATACAAACTTAAAAAATACCTGTCTTAATTGGAAAGCAAAAATATATTTTGAAGATGGCAAGTATCAAGAAGCAATTGATATCTATGAATCGTTAGTGGAAAATTTTCCTAATTCTCCAGAGCCTTTATATAATATAGGGATGATTCACTATAAAATGAACAACAAAATTAAGGCAAGAGCATTTTTTAGAAACGCGGCTACAAAGGAAATTCCTTGTCCAAAAGCGAATGAAGCACTGATGTCTTATTTTTAAAAAAAATAATGACTAATAATCAATTATGGTTTATAATAAAACACGGGAGAAATTATGGCTAAAAGAATGTTTGGATTTTCTAGATACGATATCGGAATTGATTTAGGAACTTGTAATACACTTATTTATGTTAGAGGTGAGGGAATTGTAATTAGTGAACCCTCTGTTGTGGCTGTCGAAAAAGGGACTAACGAAATTAGAGCCGTGGGTGCAGAAGCTAAAAAAATGTTATGGAGAACTCCAGACAGAATTATGACTATTCGCCCCTTGCGAGATGGTGTAATTGCTAATCCTGAAATGACAGAAAAAATGATCCAATATTTTATTCGAAAAGTATTACCTAAGAAAACTTTTGTGAAACCTCGTATGGTTATTGGTGTTCCTTCTTGCATTACGGAAGTAGAAAGAAGAGCCGTAATCGAAAGCGCAGAAAAAGCAGGGGCCGCACTGCCAGTCCAACTTAAAGAAGAATCTCTTCTTTCTGCAATTGGAGCAAATATTCCCATCAATGAACCTGCTGGAAACATGGTAGTCGACATTGGTGGGGGAACAAGTGAATTTTCTGTTATCTCACTGGGCGGCATGGTCATATCAAGTGCAATCAGAATTGGTGGAGATGAATTTGATGAATCTATTATCAAATATATCAAAATCACTCATAACTTAAAAATTGGACAACAAACGGCAGAAACCTTAAAAATCAATATTGGAAATGCACTTGCAGAAGACAATAGTATTAAACGAATGGAAATTAAAGGGACCGACGCGATTACAGGCCTTCCTCGACGACTTGAAATCGATTCAATCGAACTTAGAGAAGCATTAGTAGAGCCTATAACCACTATCGTGGAAGAAATTAAAAAGACGCTTTCAAAAACACCACCAGAATTGGCTGCTGATATTGTCGAACGAGGGATTGTCATGACAGGTGGGGGATCTTTGCTAAAAGGATTGCCAAAACTTGTTGCAAAAGAAACTGGAGTTCCAGTTATTTTAGCAGAAGATGCATTGTTGTGCGTTGCAAAAGGTGCGGGAATGTTTTTTGACCTTTCTGAAGAATTAGAAGGCAAAAAGGGCATTTACAGCAGTTTTTAAGAAATGAAAAATGATTTTTTAAAATGGATTCTTAAAAGAAAACATCTTCTTATTTTTATTACTCTTTTATTTATCTCTTTTATTACTATCTTTGTCTCTAGGCCTTATTATCAAAAGCAAATAAGCAGCGTTGGGGTTTACATCACCTCTTTGTTTCAGCGAGGGGCACAAGAAACGACGCAATTAATAAGCAGTACCGAATTGAGTTTTTTATCTAAGAGTCAATTGATAAAACGGATCCAAAACCTAGAAGCCGATATCGAAAAATTAAACAATCAAATAGCGTCGCGCCCAAATATTGAACATTTTACTTTTTTAGATCAACAGGTAAAAAACCATAATTTAATCACACAAGGTTTTATTCCTCAGCCGGCGCTTATTATGGCGAGACAAGTCCTTTCATCGGGAAATAGTTACCTACTTTCTAAGGGGAGTTCTTCTGGTATCAAAAAAAACGATTGTGTTGTAGCCATTCAGGATGGAAAAGTCTATTTAGCAGGCAGAATCTATTCGACTACACCCTATAGTTCTATTTTTTGGCCTGTTTTTCATCAGAATTCACATATTGCGGTACGACTAAGTGATTCTCGCTATGAAGGAATTTTACAAGGTGGCGGTTCCTATACAAGTGATCTCGAACTCACTCGTGTCGATAACTCAGCAGAAGAGACAATTGACTACGACGACGAAGTTATCACCTCGGGTTTAAATAGTATTTATCCTCCTGGGATTTTAATTGGAACGGTATCAAAAATGGAGAGGAATGTAGAAGCACCTAGCCTTAAAATTTCTGTAAGAGCCTCCCTAGACTTCCAAAAAACTGAAACTTTGTATGTACTAACAAGCGAAGGAGAAAATGAATGACACTTTTAACTGCTATTATTCAAGCTATTGTCTATTTTTCTTTCCTTTTCTTGCAAAGCTTTGTTTTTAATCAGTATATCAACATAGCAACATATATACCCAATATTGCCTTTCTTCTATTTTTGTTTTTTGCTATTCAAGGTGGAAAAATAGGTTATGCCATTGGGTTTGTTGCTGGACTC
>CAYJGX010000097.1:0-8421 GCA_964369795.1 uncultured Spirochaetaceae bacterium | reverse complement strand
TTGATCGGATGTGAGAATAAAAGATTTTCCTAATAAATTAATATTAATTTTACTTTTCATGGTTAGAAAATATCAAATCCTAAGTCGTCTTCATCGTCGTCAAATTCATCTTCAATATCTTCAGGCGATATAAAATGAGGGAGATCGTTAGACGAAAGTACAATTTCTTCGCTTGTTTCTATGGATGGATTTGGGGTTGCTTCCACTACAGATTTTCCTGGTTCGAATGTGGATTCTGAGGTTGATGTTGTTTCTGTGATTGTGGGGATTGGTTGTGTTGGAGGTGGTGGGGGAGTCGAAGAATTAGCCTCTGTATTGGGTTGTGTTTGCACTTGGTTAAGTGTACTGTCTAGGGCTGAAACGGCATTCTTAATGCCAGCTTCAATTTCATGCTGATGTTTTTGGTAAGAAAGCATGTATTCTTCTAACTTTTCAATTTTTTCTTTGTAGGAGGTGATTTTTTCTGTTAAAAATCGATTTTCCTCCCGCAGGCTTTTAATGATTAAGACGGCCGAATTTACTTTTTCGTCAAGTTCGATTACCTTTTCTATTGTTATCATTAAAAGCCTCCGCGTATAGGAATTATTTTAGATTGTTTTTTGCAATTTCTACAAATGCGTCGAAGCCTTTTGGATCTTCGATTGCCATATTTGAAAGTGCTTTTCGGTTTACAAGGACACCTGCTTTTGTTAATCCGTTGATAAACAATGAATAATTGATATCTCGAGCTTTACAAGCTGCGCTTATCCGCGCAATCCAAAGACCTCGGAAGAAAGATTTTTTCTTTTTTCTGTCTCGGTATGCATATTGTCCAGCTTTAGTTACAGAGTCTTTTGCAACTCTAAAGTTAGTACTTCTTCGTCCGTAATGACCTTTAGCTTTTGCTAAAATAGCCTTTCGTCGTTCTTTTCGTCTTGTTCCATCTACTGCTCTTGGCATGATAAACTCCTTAGATCCCTATTGTTCAGTGAACCCTAGCTGTAGGGTAATAATGTTTTTGCTCGCTTTGTTTCAGCTGCACTTAAAATCGCTGCATGTCGAAGTCTTCGTTTTCTTTTTGTCGATTTCTTCGTAAGAATATGTCGCAATCCTTGTCTTTTGAACTTTAGCTTGCCTGTTCCTGTGTATGAAAATCTTTTTGCATAAGCTTTTCTTGTCTTCATTTTGGGCATAACGTAACCTCTTTAATATATATAGATCCGCTAACGGTACGGATTCTATTTCTTGTTTTTTGGACTGATAGTCATTGACATAAAGCGACCTTCCATTTGAGGAGCTTTATCTACATTGCAAGGGAATTCTCTTTCTTCAAGCATGGCAAGGATTTTATCTAAAACTGTTTTACCACGTTCTGTATGAGCTAGTTCTCTACCTTTAAAGCGAACTGTTACCTTTACTTTAGAACCTTCTGCCAAAAATTCTTGAATATGATTTGTTTTAAATTCTAAATCATGTTTCTCGATTTTGGGTTGCATTCTAATTTCTTTTAGTTTGACTAAAGTTTGATTTCTTTTAGATTCCCGTTGTTTTTTTTCCATTTCGTATTTATATTTACCGAAATCTAAAATTTTACATACAGGGGGTTTTGCATTAGGGGCAACTTCGATTAAGTCAAGTCCTAAATCTTCTGCAATTCGAAGCGCTTCCTGAATAGGAAGAATCGAACCTGAACTTCCTTCATCTTCTATTAATCTAACTTCATTTACACGAATTGCTTTGTTAATTCGTATCGTTTTATCAGCCAATCGTCCTCCGGTCAGTCTTTATATCTTCTTTAAGTGCATAACTATTCAAGGAAATATAAGACTAATGAGTTTTTTTAAATATAACTAATACTGCTTTAAATGTCTATAGTATTTAATAAAAATATTGCCAAATTCAATAATTTATGGTATTAAATATATATGAGTATTTTTAGTATATTTTTAATTCCTTCATTTTTTCTTTTTTGTGTCATTCTATTTAGAACCTCTATCAAGAGGGAGAGTCTCTATCCTTTTTTTGCCTCTCTTATTGCATTTGTCCTTTTTTTAGTAATGGATTTTCCCGTTTCGTGGACACGAAGTAAATCGATTATGCCCTATTGGTGGGATCATTTTTCTTTCTCTTTGTTTGCAGAGACGCTACTTCCTGTTTGTTTGGCGATGCTAGTCTATTGGTTTTTTAGACCGTCTTTCTTTAAAAAGATGATGAATATTACTTTTTTAGAAATATTTTTATTTTTTGGATTTTTCTTCTATTTAATTGGTCTATTTAAACTCCTTTATATTCAACACGATTATAATTTATTTCAAGTTGCTTTTGCGCCTCTTTTTAGGTTTTTTATTGCACTTTTTGTTTCGATGCTTTTCTTCGTAGCGGAGAAAGTAAAGCCATTATGGCTTTCGATTCTCTTGGTTTTTATCGCACCCCTTTATGCTCTTTTGTTTTCTTGGGCAATTGCATCTTCTTTTGTTGAAAACCATTTATTTGTCTTTTTAAGCTTTGGTATATCTATCCTTTTGCCTATCATTCTTTTTTTCTCCGCTTATCCCGTTTTTACAGGTAAATCAATAAAAACCTTCTTTGCGCTTAAAAAAGACTCAGTATTATAAAATCAATAATAAAAATTAGCACATAAATAATTACGTTTTAATATTTCTCAATTTATGTAGGGAATGAATAAATTTCTTTATTATAAAGTTTAATGCTAATCGACTAATGGTAATATTTCAATTGATTATATTACCTTTTATAAAAAGCAATAGGGGCATTTTTTCTTAGTTGCTCTTAGTAGGCATAAACCCGTTTTCATTAAACTGAAAACGGGTTTTTTAAATCTATATTTCTTTAACATAAAATAAAAAAAGGGGATTCTGCGAAGTCTTGAACCTTCGGAGAAATCCCCTTTGTAGTGCTAGAAAAAGCGTTGAATTAAGCTTTTCCAGCAGATCCTAATACATTAGTATTTTTATTTGAATACATTTTCTTTAGTTCGTCTCGTGCAGGACCTAAGTATTTTCTTGGGTCAAATTCGTCTGGAGTTTGAGAAAAAACTTTTCGAACAGCTGCAGTCATGGCTAGACGGCCGTCGCTATCGATATTGATTTTACAAACAGCAGAAGCTGCCGCTTTTCGAAGTTGTTCTTCTGGAATACCAACAGAGTCTGTCATTTTTCCACCGAATTCTTCGATTTGTTTAACATATTCTACAGGAACAGAAGAAGCTCCATGAAGTACGATTGGGAAACCAGGAAGTTTCTTTTCGATTTCTTCTAAGATGTCAAATGCAAGTGGTGGTGGAATAAGGATCCCATCTGCGTTGACAGTACATTGAGCTGGCGTAAATTTACATCGACCATGGCTAGTTCCGATAGAAATAGCTAGTGAGTCACAACCAGTCTTTGAAACGAAGTCTTGTACTTCTTCTGGTTTTGTATAAACGCTTTCTTCTGCTTCTACATCGTCTTCGATACCAGCAAGAACACCTAATTCACCTTCTACGGTTACATAGTTTTCTTGACTGTGGGCAAAATCACATACTTTTTTAGTTAGGGCAACGTTTTCATCGTATGATAGATGAGACCCATCGATCATAACGGAAGAGAATCCAGATTCGATACAGCTTTTACATAATTCAAAAGAATCACCGTGATCAAGGTGTAAGCTAATTTGTGGATTTTCCCAACCTAATTCTTTTGCATATTCGACAGCACCTTGTGCCATGAATTTAAGAAGAGTTTGGTTTGCGTATTTTCGAGCTCCAGAAGAAACTTGAAGAATAACAGGGGATTTTGTTTCTGCACATGCTGAAACGATTGCTTGTAATTGTTCCATGTTATTGAAGTTATAAGCAGGAATAGCGTAACCGCCGGCAATTGCTTTTGCAAACATTTCTTTTGTGTTTACTAAGCCGAGTTCTTTGTAACTAGTCATTTTCAAGACTCCTTTTATAGTTTTATTTGTAAATATTGCGACTAATTTGCTTTTATGTCAATAGTTCTTGACCATATTATCTCGTAATGATACCTTGAATTATGAGAATAAAAATATGTCTATATTTGTTGTTTGTGCTTCTTTTTTTTGCTTCATGTGCGGAGGCTGAGGTTCTTGTTTTTTTTGATGAAAAATATAATGAATTTGTGGAATCGCAACATTCTGTCTTTTCTCAAATTAAAAAAGCCAATGCCTCGATTGGGTTAACTACTTCATTAGTTGTTGTTAATACGAGTGGAAGTAATTTAGATATTTCGCCATGGCTGTCAAATAATATGGCTAAAATAATTGTTTTATCTCCTGTCCTAACAACAGAAGCTTATCGACTTCAAGAGTTTTTTCCAGAACACCTATTTGTTTTGCTAGAAGTAAATACTCCTTATAACTCTAATAATATCATCAACATACAAAAAAAACGCAATTCATATTTTAGCGATGAAGCCCCTAATGAAATATTCGAATATCAAAAACTAGGATATAAGATGGGGGCAGCCTTTCTTACAGATACTTCTAGGAGAATTTCAGAAAAAAATTCTTTTGTCGAAACTTTAAATAAATTAAATAGTCAGAATTATCCTTTGTCGCTTTTCCCCGTGAGTCAAACGACAAACACAAGGACAGCAACAGAAATTGTGAGTAAAATGGTTCAGGACGATATCGATTTGCTGCTACTTTTTTGTGGTTCTTTAAATACCTATGTCTTAAAGGAATTGCCAACAGATAACAAAATTAAAGTAATCACAGAGAGTTTGTTCGTCAAAGATAAGTATTATCCAGAGCGTGTTTTTTACTCTATTGTATATGATTATTCTTCATCTTTTTTAGAGATGGCGACAAAAATTGATGAGTTTATTAATAATGGTTCTCTCAGTTCTCATACAATATCGTTGCAGGTTAAGAAAGAGTTTCATTCTGGAGGTTTTCCCCCTCCGATTGTGGAGCTAGAAATCATAGAAAATCAAGAGACTTCTAAGGATGAGGCTCAAGAAGAGACAAAAGAAGAGGGTCAAGAAATTACGAAAGAAAATTCAGAAGAAATTTCGTCAACTATAGAATAAAAATTAAAAATACAGTATTAATTTAATGAAACAATGTGCCGAAAATAAAGAAAAGTGTTTGACTTTTTGCATATATCACATATAATAAAATAAGCAGAAGTGCTTATTTAAGGAGAAATTTAGATGAAGAGTAAAAAATCCATTCTTTGTGCCGTTTGGCTTTTGGTTGCTGTAGTGAGTCTAGTCGCTCAAACGGCTCCAGAGAAAGAGGTATTTGTACTTGAAACCTTTAATCAAGGTGAAAATGTTCGTGATTGGAAAGTTGTCGGTAGTCAATTTGCTAAAGAGGGATTCCCTAAGGTAACATTACCAGGTATGAGTGCATGCTCCGCGCTAGAAACGGAAGAGGGAAAACCAGCTCCTGCGATTTATCCGGACGCTCTTGCAAAAGAGGATGACGAATCAAATTCAAAACAAAGGGTTTTGGGGGTCTATTCCGAATTTACTCAAAAAGGTAGAAACAGAATTGAAATTATTTCAACTTCAGTTGGAACAGTAGAAAATTCGCCAATCTACTTTAATGGTGTTGTTGATACAATTGGCTTGTGGGTCTGGGGTGGAAATTTTAACTACTCATTAGATTTATGTGTTAAAGATTTAAATGAAAATATTCACCGACTTCCTGTTGGAATGCTCAATTTCATTGGTTGGAAGTATTTCGAAGTTAAAATGCCACATTTTATTCCACAACAAAGAAGAACATTACCTGCAACGGCTCCATTGCAATTTGTTAAATTTATTGTAAATTCAGCAAAAGATGAAACTAACAGAGCTTTTTATCTTTATATTGACGATATTACCTATACTGGTAAAGATCCTAATGATTTAGATTTTGACGGAAACGAATTCATAGATGCCGATGTAATCGAAGCTATCTGGGATTCTTCATCTTCTAGCGAAGAAAATAACGAAGTAGAAACCGTAGAGGAAGGAATGTAAATATGAAAAATTTAATTATCTTATTACTAATTTTATTACTACCATGTATGATTTTAGCACAAGAAGCTAATGTAGTAGACGACACCACTGCAAACGAAACCGTTGTAGCAGAGACAGAGGAAACCAATTCTGAAGGGATTGCTCCAAGATACAGGGAATATGTCTTAGATACATTTGAAGAAGAGTCTTTATGGGATGTAGAAATTTCAAGCGATGTCGGATACACTACAATACGACATTTACCAGTACAAGCTGCTGCTAAAAATGACGAAATTGAACGAGAAATTCAACCTGAAAATGCGGGCACCTATATTGATCAAAATGATCAATCTGTTGATGTCGATGAAAAAGTTTTAGGGCTTCGTGTCGATTTCGTAAAAAGAGCTTGGGAATCAATTGTGATTACTCCAGATGCACCTATTCAATTACGGGGTCATGTTAAAAGTATTAGCTTTTTATCATCAGGTCGTCTATATAAGCACCAAATAACAGTTTTATTACGAAATTACGATGGAAACCCTATCGAAATCCCCGCTGGTCAAGTTTACCATTACGGTTGGAAACGATATTCTGTAGATATTCCTAGTTATGTGGATCAACTAGATCCGCATTATCCAAAGAAGATTGGCGGATTAGTTTTTGAAGGATTCAGAATTGATCTACATGCAATGGATATCGATGAAAGCTATTATGTATACTTCGATGACTTAAGAATGGTAAGTAATGTTGGACCTGAAACTTTCGAAGGATTGCATTTTGTTAAAGCAGGTACAGAAGAATACCAACCATATATTAAGCATTTAGAAGATGTTGAAAATATCGACGAAATTCGTTTTGATTATCGAAACGATATGGAAGATATGTGGTAGAATTTATTCTACATAAAAAAAAGAGTTATCCGCGAGGATAACTCTTTTTTTTTGTTTATTATTTTTTAATGCGACGTTTTGCTTCGCAAATTTCAATAAAAGAAGCACCAGAATCGGTTCCAAAATTACCTGCTAGAATGACGACAATCGAATCTTCGCTTATTTTCTTTGTATTTACTAAATGACTAATAGCTTCTTCAATAAATTTATCCGCGCTATCGCGTGGGGGAGTAAAGATTGGAATAACCCCGTGAAAGAGATTTATTTGCTTAATGGTAGCCGAATCATAGCAAAAAGCAAAAATAGGCTTAGAAGAGCGATAGGCAGCTAGTGCGCGTATTGTACGCCCACTTTTGCTGTCTGCAATGATTGCATCTGCGTCTAAATCGGCAGAAGCAATTATTGCGGATTTAGTTAAGTGAGAAGCGATTGGGCTTACAACTACTTCTCTCGAGATGTTTTTCATTTTGGGTAAAACTTTTGCTGCTTCCGTTGCGATATCTGCCATTGCGCGTATTGCTTCTAGGGGATATTTTCCATATGCTGTTTCGCCGCTAAGCATGACAGCATCTGCACCATCATAAATAGCATTTGCAACATCGCTAACTTCTGCACGAGTAGGGCGAGGGTGTTCAATCATAGAATGAAGCATTTGTGTTGCAACGATTACAGCACGTCTTTTTTCTATTGCTTTGTGGGTTAGAATTTTTTGAATTTGAGGAACATGGGCAATTGGAATTTCTATTCCTAAATCTCCTCGAGCGACAATAATACCATAAACATGATCTAAAATATCATCAATGTTGTCGATGCCTTCTTGATTTTCAATTTTTGCTATAATTTTGCATGAACTCATTTTTTGATCGAGCAGATTTTGAATGCCACGCACATCATCGACAGTTCGTACAAATGAATGTGCGATAAAATCGACTTCGTAGTCGGCGGCAAAATGAATAAATTCGATATCTTTTGTACTTAAACTTGGCACATTGATAGAAACAGAGGGGACATTAACACTTTTTCGCGATCCAATTGTTGCGCAATTGTTAACTTTACATTGAAGCCTATTCTTATTCGCACTAATAACCGTTAGACTCACCTCTCCATCATCAATTAAAATTTCTGAACCAACTGGTACTTCATTGTGAAAATTTTCGTAGCTAACACTGATAATCTTGTTATTTGAGTTAGATGTTGGATCTGACTGGATTTCAATGATTTCATTTTGTGTTAGCGATATCGGATTGTCGCAAAATGTTGTTCTTACTTCTGGCCCTTTTGTATCGATCATGATTGGGATTGTTTGTGAAACTTTTCGAATAAGAGAAATAATTTTTTTGCCTTCTTCGATGTTCATGTGGGCTGTATTTAAACGTATTGCGTCTACACCTGCTAATAGCATTGCATTTAATGAATCTTCCGTTGCTGTTTTATCGGATATGGTTGCAACTATTTTTGTTAATCTATTCATGGTTAATTATATAACGATACGAAAAAAAAGTCATTCTCTTTAGAAGGAAAGTTGAATTTTAATTGGTAAGTGATCGGAAGCGAGTTTTTTATCTAGTACTTTGAAGTAG
>CAYJGX010000096.1:0-8496 GCA_964369795.1 uncultured Spirochaetaceae bacterium | reverse complement strand
CTGCCATCGAAAATCTTGGCTCAAAAGTCCTTGTCTGCACAAATCAATCTGAATTATACGAAAGCTTACAAGAAGCAAGTTTTCACTTTATTTTTACGCCCTCTCTTCACTTATCAAAGGTTCAACATTTACTCGAAAAGAAATCGATAGAAACAAAAATTATTATGTATAATCAAATTCAAAATGATATATACAGTGAGGGAGTCTACACCCTTATTTTACCTGCGAACTGCTTACAAATATCTGCAATTTTTAATAATAAATCATCAATGCAAACTCAAAAAGCAGAGAAAAATCGCTTTAAAGCTCCAGCTGCCAAAATCCTAGTAGTAGACGACAATTATGTAAACCTTAAAGTAGCAAAAGGGCTCATGCAACCCTATGAATTTACGATAGAAACGGCAGAAAATGGACTCATTGCAGTGGAAAAAGTAAAATCGGAGCATTTCGATCTTGTTTTCATGGATCACATGATGCCGGTTATGGATGGAATCGACGCAACTATTGCAATTCGAAGTCTAGAGGGCGAATACTATCAAAAATTACCTATAGTGGCACTCACTGCCAATGCAATTATGGGGATCCGCGACATATTTATCCAAGAAGGAATGAATGACTTCCTCGAAAAACCCATCGAAATGAAAAAACTAAATAGCATTCTTGCTAACTGGTTACCTAAATCGATGCAAATTCCTATCGACGCGGCAACTCCCACAGAGGATACGGCCGATCATGGCGAAATTATAGGTATCGACATGGCAAAGGGAATTGCTTCTTTAGGCGGAAGTTTTGATGCATATTTTGATGTTTTAGGTACTTATTACAACGAGGGGCTTAAGAAGCATCCATATATACGAACCTTGCATATTAACCGAGACTTACTTGCATTTAAAACAGAAGTCCACGCAATTAAAAGTGCTTCGGCTTCTATTGGAGCGTTAGAATTATCTACAAAAGCGGCTGCACTAGAAAACGCAGCATCAAGTGAAAACTGGCTTTTCATAGACGACAATATCGAAACTTTTCTTGCTGACTTCCACAAAATATTAGAATCATTGCGTGAATATCTCGCTTCTAATCAAGAAATTAGCGCGGATAAAGGACTAGGTTCGGTATCTTTACTACAACAAAACCTTGCCCCACTAGAAGAGGCAATTGACTTTGTTGAACTTGTAGAAATAGAAAGAATATTAGAGCTTCTTTGCACCTATGAATGGGACGACGATATTGGCGAAGCCATTAATAACATCAAAACCTGTATTGAATCTTACGACTACGACGACGCCATGGTGCATTTAGAAAAATTGAAAGAGTTACTCATTTAACCTAGTCCGTAAAATTTATATCACTAGCATTTCGCACATAAAATAATCTATCTTCAAGTGCACGAACGACTCTGCCTTCAATTTGTAAATTTTCAAACACAACATTTGTAATTGCATGATTTTCATCGTAACCACTTATAATAGATTTCGTCCTAGGGGTTAAAAATGCCTTCATATCTTTAACTCTAACATCTTCTATCGTCCCACGGTAACTAGCGTGCAATTCTAAATCTTTAGGAATATACCACTGATTGATATTATCGTGTGCGTAGAAATCCTTATTTTTTAGAGGCGGGGATCTTCGTAAAGGATTACTTCGTCTGAATGCGGTGGGGCAATCATCACTGTATATTGAAAGTCCAATATAAAAATCGATCAGTTCATCGACATCCTCAACTCGAATATCATCTAATAAAATATTCTTTATCGCAACTCGATCTGAATTATGAATACTAAAAGCGGCCCCTTTTTTGACATGGATAATATCACTATCTTGTAAAACTACATTTTGTAAATGATCTATGCGAAGTTCAAAGCCAATTTCAAAGGCATTCCCGGGAATGTCATTCCAAAAAACACAATTTTTCACTAAGATATTTTCCATTACGTCGCCGTCTATTCTAGAGACTTTATGCTTTCCAAGTGTTTCGGGATTAATCATTTCATTTAAAGGCACACCTTCGATATTTGGTGGATATATGGCCTTTAAGGATATGCAATCATCTGAGGTTCTCCAAAAACATTTTTCGATATCTATATTGCTACTATATTCAATATCTAATCCATCACAGTTTGCACGCCAACTAAGAACTCTCAAATTTGAAACATCAACATCATTAGAGCCACTTAGATGAACCGACCAACCATAGGTTCCAATGAGAATAATATTTTGAATTTTGACCTTCTCTGAATTGCGAACAACAATCATGTTTGTTTTATATTTCCGCGGTCGGCAATCAAAAATTCCAGCTCCAGCAATTGTCACATTTTTAGAATTAACAGTACGAACGACCCCTTCTACAATTGCTCCTGCTTCTAAAAAGAGAGTTTGATCATCCTTTAAAAAGATTTCCCCTACCCTATGAATTTTTCCTGCATCGAAGAAAATTACTTTTGGATCTTCTTTGTCTGGCATCTTTTTAATTTCTGCGTCCGCAAAGACGAAAAGAGGTGTTTTCAAGTTATTATCAAACTCGACACTAATATTAATGGGTCGATCAAGAATAAATCGACACTTCTTTCCCTCAATTTTTCCTTTAATCCCCGAACTAAGTGGCCGAATAACAACACTCTTAGCTTCTTTTTTTAATGTTATTATTATTTCTACAGGAGTCTGTTCTTTAATCCCAAAACTCAATAAATCGCCTACCCTTGTTTTTATGACAGGCACCGCATGACCGTCTAGTTGTGCACTGTATTTAAGACTCCTCTCAATTTTTGTTGAATAAGGATAAATAATTGCTTCTGAAAAAAGAGTGCCAGATAAAACAATCATAAAAACAAATAGGTAAAAAGATTTACTGTAAAACATATCAACTCCGAATATATAATATTTTTGATTATACAATGATTTCATAGATTTCGCCACTTATTTTAATGCAGGGGTATAGGGAAATTTGCAGGTTATGGCATTTGAAAATTTTCCTGTGATATTTTTTTGATTTTAACATCCACTGCACGGCCATTTTTTTCTTTTAGGTTTACAGCATTAGGCATAGGCTCTTTTTCTTCAATAAACGAAACTTCTAATCCTTTTCGTAATTGTTCTCCCCTAGACTCTTTACTAATATTTCGTACATAGGCATGATAATCTCCTCTATCTGTTTCTATGATAATGTATTTTTGAATAAAGCGCTTCACTACACCATGCAATCGCACCTTATTTTCACTCGGATATTCTAGAGCATCTTCCTTTAATCGCATAAAATATGAAGGAACAGGTAAGCCATCATCGAAAGTTTCAAATATATTGGGATACGATTTTATCATATTTAATATTCCCTGATATCCGAATTTTCTTACATTGAAATCTGGTTTATTGCGTCTGATTGTTTCTCCGAACCGAGCGACTAAGACGCAATCTTTTTCAACAATGTGAGGTGTAAGCGAATAAATTTCTTTCAAAAAAGTTTCCAATGAAAAATAGATGATTTCTTCGTCGTCCGTCTCAGCATTATCTAATAAACTTTCACTGTCAAATGTTTCAATTTCTTCAAAATAGAAAAATGCATTACAAGAATTTATCCACCTTTCTAAGCATTTTTCTTTCGAACCTACCCCAATTACTTTTTTTCCATTTTCTCTTAATTTTAGAGCTAGCGCATAAAATTCGCTGTCAGATGTAATAATAGCTACAACCGAGATTTCTGGTTTTTGATGAATTAAATCGATCGCATCCATCATGAGTGCTTTGTCTGCAACCTCTTTTTTATCACAATGAAAACTTTGTAGCATGGTTATAGGTCGACTTTTTACAACCTCTTCCCAGTTTTTCAAATTTCCCTTTGACCAATCTGCATGTGCATGGCAAACAACGACATCGCCCTCTTTTTCCAAATGAGTTAACACATCTCTAACTTTCGAATGCGCAACATTTTCTGCATCAATGAATACTGCTGTTTTTTGCATATTCTGCTCCTATCAAATAATATATCTTAATTTATCTTCTTTTTATCTATCTTAAAAGTTGCACAAAGTTGGAAAGTTGTTTAATATATTAAAAAAGGGTCATTTCCATGAATAATACTTCATTTAATAAAGATTTAATGCTTGCTTCTGGTATTTTTAAAAACAACCAAGAACTAGGGAAGCAGCTAAACATTCTTTTATACAATCATAATACCTCTACCACGCCCGTTAGCGATAAATCAATGAAGAAACTGACCCACAATCAAAAGAAAATCAATCCAACTATCGATTATTTGTCTAGCATTATCGGAGAATCTGTTCCTAGCTCAATTTTTAACCTTGCCATTAATTCCAATATTGCGTTTTCAGACTTTCAGCACTTTTCTGCCTTTAATACGAAACAAAACAGCGATATTCAAACCCGTTATCAGAGTCTCTACTCACGTTTTGAGGAACTTTCACCTTGGAAGAAATTTAAGTTTCAAATGCTGTTTAAACGATCTTTACTAACTTTAGAATCTTTGGCAATTGGCAGTTATGAAACCCTATTTGCCACCGAATATAGAGAAATTCCCGAATTAAATGCGCAAGTGGAAGGAGTATCCCGCCTTTTAGATCGCTTTACCCAAGAGCATTCAAAGTACCAATCCTATAAAGATGTCGAATATAAAGAAGATAAACGCCTAAAATCGAAGGATGTTGCAACCTTTTATTCATTATTGACTCTTTTCTCATACATTGACTTTCCTGAAATCCCGAAAGACTTAGAAGAATTATTTCTTGATAGCTATCCGCTTAAGACTCTTTTCTCGGAGGACAAAGAATACACTCGTTTTTCTTCGTATCAAAGGTTTGTAATCGTTAAGTTTAGATTGTTGATGTTATCTATCGCAGTAGAGGAATCCTTATATAATATTATTTTTCAGGAACCGTGTTCTGATTTTGCTTCCATCTTTGATAAAAATACGACTTCTGGTAATTCATTACTCGTAGACATCTATTTAAATCTATTCTCCCTTGATACTGTTTATCAACTAACTAAATTATTCAATACAAAAGATATTTTTCTTTTAAGCGGGAACTTTCTTCACGTGCTACCGAATACGCTCAAGAGGAAAACTTCCCTCTAGGAGCATTAATTTTTTCTTTTACAGAGCGAGTTGCTAGTGATTTTCATAATTTTATTTACCGCTATACCAATCAAGTTGGAGAAGAAAACTTGCCAGTAGAAGTCTTTCGATCTCGCATGAGCGACTATTCAAAACTAAAGAAGATTTGCGATGATACATTTAAAAGATTAAATCCAATTTTTAGAAATAGCTAGGATCAATAAAAATAGGCTCCAACTGCGCGGAGCCTATCTCATAAATTAATTCTATCGTTTATTTAAAATTCTTTTATTTGATCTTTTGATATAATTCGTAAGCAACCATACCTAGATACTCACTATACTCAAGATCTTCATCCTTTGCCTTTGCGGCTTTATATCCATTTGAAACATCTTCTGGATCCATAGTAAAAGGTGCATCACTCTCATAAAATTCAAGTGATATGTTATCACCAAAAGACCAGAACCCTCCATCGCCTATTGCAGGAGAGTCCAAATAAAATACTTTCCCCCCATAATATAATGGATCTATTGTTGTTTCAACATTTTCACCAACTACCTCGTGAGTAGCGGTGCTAACCCCGAAATATGCATTTGCATCTATTACCATCCCTCCACTTAAAGTAACTCTTCCAGAAATGGTAATCTCCGCTTTTCCTTCTAAGCTTGGGCTTTTTGTTCCGTCGGGTCGAGTATAAACACAGACTGCCTCTTTACCAAACTCAACAATCCCTTTTGCAGTAATCGAATGATTATATCCAACTGGGAATGCTGCACTTCCTGTTCCTAGGGTAAATTCCGTTATCGAATAATTGAAAATCACCTGTCCCGTACTATTCTTCACAGAATCAACCGTATGTGTTGCGTCTGCAAGAGTCTCAGCGACAAAATTGTAAAAGTCAGAACTAAGTACAATCGCCTCGGGAGTATCTGTAATATCTAACTCCCCACAGCTTCCTAAAACCAATACTGCCATCAAGGCAAGAATTAAAATATTTGTTTTTCTCATCAGAAAAACCTCCTTTTTGTATATCTAAATTATCCGCTTAATTTTGCAAATAAAATAGTTGCATAAAACTGGAAAACTTTTTTTATTTTAGCCATTGACGACTAAGATTGATGATTTTCTCTTCTAAACCAGGTGGCGGCGCACCATTTCGCTTCCCACTGTATTTTGCGGCAGGAAAAAGAATGCGTTGCTCATTTTCTTCTTTTTTGAGGATGAGTTCGATGTCCATAGAAGCATTCCCGTGTGGGCTATGAAATGGCAATATATAGAGAAATTCATTGATTTTTTTGTATGAAAGAGTAGCAAGAGATTCCCGATGTGGATACTGCTTTATATAATTTGATGTTATTTTCTCGTGACAGTAAAGGGTATTATTAAAGCCGTTTTTTAAAAGCCATTTCATTCCAACTTTATTAAATCCGTCATCTGTGGGAAGGATGATGAAGTCTAATTTACTTGGCTCAAATGGAAGAGAATGACCATACACAGAAAACAAGCTTGCTGCTCCTATTAAAAATTTCAATGAGGTTGGTTTATCGACTTCACATAAAACAGTTCCTCCAAAGGGAGCAATGCTTTTTTCCAAGAAATAAATCTTCATATCCTCATTATCAGCATAAATATACTCTAAAAATAGTTGCAAAAAGTTGGAATCTTTTTTTTAGAGGAAACAAAGACTTTTTTTTATGTTATATTGAGTCATGACCAAACCTCAGCACTCATTCTTCTTTGACATTGCCTATGCTCTAGACCAGATTAGCTCTCATTATAGCGACGAAAATTTGACTCGGTATTTTTTAGAAAGGTTAGCAGGTCAATCCGTCCCGATTAGTGATAAAACTCTCAAAACCCTGCTAAACTCATCAAACTCAGAAGGAAATGTACAATCTATCGATAAATGGATTAGCTTTCTTTTAACCCCGCAGTCGACAAATTCCCTCATGAGTGCTTTAGTCGAGATCCCCGAAGTACAGGAACTTTCCGCACACTTAAACCACCCCACTAGGCTCAATCTTCGTCTGTTAACTCAATTCCTCACGAATTACTCCCCCTACCAAACTCTAGCAGAGGCGAACGCAGACCATTTTGCCTTTTTTACCGCCGAGCGACTTGAACAACTCAATCAAATCCTCTCACTCCTTTATTTCCAAGATGTAATTTGTCAAAAACCAGATAACTTTACCCTAGAAAAATATCAAACCATCATAAAACTACTTTTAAATGGACAACAAATCATCAACAAAGCCCATATGACTGAGCTACTAGAGATAAAGTCAATTATTGAGAATAACAAAACAAGCAAGCATTCAATTCTACTAGATTTCATGCTTGCCATCCCCATCCCTGGAGTGAAAAATATTAGCGATCTGATTCGTTTTCACGCTAATCCCGATGATATTAACCGCGAAAATATTAAAATTACCTATTCTAAACTCAATCATTATACAATTAAGCTTAAATATGACTTTTTTGCCCCTCTGGAATCCGAAATTATAAAAATTGCAAAACAAAACAGCCTCCCTTATTTACCTCTTCAATTTAGGTTTTATAAGACGGCGGGGATGTTGTTGTATAATTTTAGGTATTTGTATAAGTTAAAATAAAAGCGCCCGAGTTACCTCGGGCAGAATTAGTGTTACTTTTTACCAGTAGCTGGTTTGCGGTTTGGGTTCATTTGTGCGCCACGGTTACCGTGAACTGCCGAATATGCTTTATTTGTTCCAGATGTACCATGATTAGGGTTAGATTGGTTTGCATGATGATTTGCATTTGTGTTTCCTTTTGCCATACTATTACCTCCTTTTCTTTATTAGAATAATTGTATTAAATTTTCAAAACGAACACTTACTATGCAATTTTGTTTAAAATTAAGTCTTTCTCGTAGCGACTCTCATATTTGTTGATATCATATTTCATTTTCTCAAATTCTTGAGCAAGAATTGAATCTGAAGAATAAAGTGACTTTTGATCATTCCGAACAATATAGGGTGCTGTATTCACAAAATAGCCATCGGAGTTGATCATAATATAAGAATTCTGTATAGATTCATTTGACTCAACTCTCATTATTTCAGCGTGTTTATTGTGCCTTTCAATAAAATCTTCAAATTCATTCTTAGTAATACAAAATTGAACATCAGTTCTATCTTGAACTGCTGGCATCACCTGAAAAATTTTCCATCTTGATGGTTTAACGATATCTATAAATTGATTAAAATCTTCGTTTTTATTATATTGATTTACAACAGTGTTAATCTTAAGTTCTACGCCTATTTCTTTAAGTTTTGAACAAAATCCAACTGCCTCATCGAATGAAATAGTTTCGTTTTGATAGCTTCGCCCAATTGACAAATTCGTTTGATGATTTACGCTATCAACACTAAATCCTACCGTTGTCATTTGAGAAAAAAGCCTCATTAGGGAAT
>CAYJGX010000095.1:2282-8786 GCA_964369795.1 uncultured Spirochaetaceae bacterium | reverse complement strand
ATATTCAAATGCTAACACATGCATTTATTTTTTATACAGCCGAACGTTACGACATAAAAGGTAAAGAACTATTAAAAACGCTAAATAAAAACTACATCGTAGATATCGGTTTTAGAAACATGCTTTTAGGTTACAAAGATAGCGACCAAGGGCATATTTTAGAGAACATTGTTTATTTAGAATTATTAAGACGTGGATATAAAGTTTATATTGGAAAAGTTGGCGACAAAGAAATAGATTTTATTGCAGAAAAACCAACCGAAAAGAAATATATCCAAGTGACCCAATCTCTTTTAGATAAATCTGTTTACGAACGCGAAATTCAACCTCTAAAAGAGATAAACGATCACTTTGAAAAGATAGTTTTATCGATGGATTACAACTTTATCCTATCAGACGAAGGGATAAAGCTCATCAATATTATCGATTTCTTGCTAGGAGAATAATAGCTCTTCCTCACCACCAACAACTTTTATCTTGGTGCCTTCGGCGAATTTCCCTGCAAGGAGTGCTTTGGCAAGTGGGTTTTCGACGTAGCTTTGAATTGCGCGGCGAATAGGTCTTGCGCCAAACTCGGGCAACCAGCCTTCTTTCGCAAGGAAGTCTAGGGCGCTTGGGTCAAATTCTAGTTCGAGTTTGCGGTCGAGCAACCGTTTTTTGAGGCTAAATAATTGTATGTCTATAATTTTTGCAATGTGCTCTCGTTCTAGTCGGTGGAAGAAAATTTGCTCGTCTATTCGGTTTAGGAATTCGGGGCGAAAGTGAACTTTTAGCAAGGCTTCGATTTCGGGAGCAACGGCACTTGGGTCGCTGTTGTCTAGCAAGAATTGACTACCAATGTTCGAGGTCATAATGACAATGCAATTTCTAAAATTGATGAGTCTGCCTTGACCATCGGTTAGCCTACCATCATCTAACAACTGAAGCAAAATATTAAAGACATCGGGGTGAGCCTTTTCGATTTCATCGAAAAGCAAAACCGAATAGGGACGGCGACGCACCGCTTCGGTTAACTGGCCACCTTGATCGTAACCCACGTATCCCGGAGGAGCTCCGATAAGACGGGAAACGGCATGCTTTTCCATGTATTCGCTCATGTCAATTCGGGTGAGGGCGCGTTCGTCGTCGAACAAAAAACTAGCGAGCTTGCGAGCGAGTTCGGTTTTGCCCACCCCCGTTGGGCCTAAGAATAGGAAAGAGCCAACGGGGCGCCGGTCGTCGTGTAGGCCGGCCTTGTTTCGGCGAATGGCGTTAGAAACGGCACAAACGGCCTCTTCTTGACCAACCACGCCAGCGGCTAGAACCTTTTCTAAGTCGAGCAATTTTTCCATTTCGCCCTTCATCATTTTGGCAATTGGGATTCCCGTCCAAGTGGAGACAACTTTTGCAATATCTTCTTCGCCGACTTCTTCGCGAAGAAGATGTTCGCTCGCCTGCAATTGCGAGAATTGCGAGCTTTTTTCTTCTATTTCTGCAAGTAATTTCGGGATTTTTCCGTGGCGAATTTCTGCTGCCGTGCTTAAATTCCCTTCGCGTTCGCAGCGCTGCTCTTCACTTTTTAAAGAGTCGATTTCTGCTTTTTTATCGCGAATTGAGTCAATAATTGCTTTTTCATTTTGCCATTGGAGTTTCATCGTATCGCGTTTAGAAATAAGTTCGCCAAGTTCTTTTTCGATTTTCCAGAGACGTTCCTTTGCCGCATTAGTCGTTTCGCGCGAAACAGCCTGCTTTTCGATATTCAGTTGCAAGACTTGGCGTTCGAATCTGTCTAACTCTTGCGGTTGGCTTTCAATTTCGATTTTAAGTTGCGACGCCGCCTCGTCTATTAGGTCTATCGCCTTATCGGGTAAAAATCGGCTCGTAATATAACGGTCCGAAAGCAAAGCCGCAGAAACTAAGGCGTCGTCGGTAATACGCACCCCGTGATGAACCTCGTATTTTTCTTGTAAACCTCGCAAAATCGCAATGGTAGACTCGACACTCGGTTCGCTTGCGGTGACCGGCTGAAAACGCCGTTCAAGTGCCGCATCTTTCTCGATATATTTGCGATATTCGTCTAAGGTGGTTGCCCCCACGCACCGCATTTGTCCACGCGCAAGGGCGGGCTTTAACAAATTCGAGGCATCGGTAGAACCTTCGGCCGCCCCAGCCCCCACAAGAGTATGAAGCTCATCGATAAAAAGGATAATTTTCCCGTCGGCTTTTTCCACCTCTTTAATAACGCCCTTGAGCCGTTCTTCAAATTCGCCTCTATATTTTGCTCCAGCGAGCAACGCCCCCATGTCTAGCGCCAACAATTGGCGGTTTTTTAGAGACTCAGGCACGTCGTTGCTAACAATTCGCCGTGCGAGCCCTTCGGCAATCGCCGTTTTTCCAACGCCCGGCTCTCCAATTAAGACGGGATTATTTTTCGTTCGCCGAGACAAGACTTGCATGACCCGCCTAATTTCGTCATCACGCCCAATCACGGGATCTAACTTTTCTTGGCGTGCGAGCGCTGTCAAATCACGGCAATATTTTTTTAAGATTTTGGTTTTGCTATCGGGGTCACTGTCATTTGAATCCGAGTCACTTTTAATAGAAGAAATCGCCTCTTTTAAATTTTTCTCGGTAATTCCAGCCTCTTTAATCCATTTTGCAACTTCGCCACCCTCTTTAATGGCCGAAAGCAAAAAGTGTTCCGCGCTAACGTAGGAATCGCCTAGTTTATCTGCCTCGATCTCCGCCTTCACTAAAATTCGGTTGGCAGAAACGGATAAAGCAGGCTGTCCATTGCCCCCGCGTTGGTGTGGCAACATTCCTATCGCTCGATTTAGGGAATCGAGTAACCCTTTTGTATTAATTCCAATTTTGTCAAAAAGGGGTTTTAAAATTCCCCCCTCCTGGTTCACGAGTTCTCGTAAATAGAGTTCGGTTGTAATTTCGGGATAATCTTCTTTTATCGCAATCGAAGCGGCTCCATTTAGCGCCTCTTGCATTTTCATCGTTAATTTATCAAACATAGCCTCTCCTTTTTTTGTTCTACAGATAATTTAATGAGAAAACTTTTGCATTTCAAGTTTTTTTAGTTTTTTTAGGTTGGCAGATAAGTTTATCGCACCTCACTTGCGCATGGATGCGCTGATGCAAGTGATAGCCCACGATGGGCGATAAACTCACTTGCCTGTGCTATTATCTGTGACAGAAGTTTATTTGCTATCCTAGCAGACTTCTGTCTCGCCCCGTCCTGGGGCAGAACTGCTCCATCCGTGGATCTTGGGCGTGCCCCCGAAGAAAACTTCGGGGTCGGTCTACAGCGCCCGCTCTTTTTTGCTCAATAGCAAAAAAGGAGCTTTGCTTTCGCCCTCACGCAGTTTAAATTCAGCGAACTTCGTAGGAAATCGTCGTTGCACTTTTATCCTGCTCTACTAAGCGCAACTCGTATTTTCCTGCATCGGTCGGCAATTTTCCCACCAAACTCCCCTGCCCCCGATAATATTCCTTTTCATTCAAATAGAGCCAATATTGCTCCTCTTGGCCTGCAACCACTTCAAACTCGGGAGCCTGCTTTCCTAATGACTTTGTCGGATCGATATAAAAGACAACTCCTTGCGCAGGCCGAATTAAACTAGGGCGACCCCCTGCCTCCACATTAAACTCTAATCCCACTTCCTTTGCCCACCTTTCGTAAATAGGAGGCAAAGAAAGGCCCTCTTCCGAATGAAAGCTACAAGGCGGGTTCTCACTGTCGCCAATAAATTTTTCAATCGTTTTAATAGGACAATACGAGGTTGCCTTCCCCCCCGACAAAGGACAAATTGAATTTTCTCTAAACTCGGTGGTTTTTGGGAACTGGCTCCCCCGAATGGCAAAGTTCTCTAAAAAATCGTAGGCAATTTGTGCAGGCAAGGAACTACCCGTATATCCTACAATCGTAGAACCATCAAAATTACCCATCCAAATGCCAATGGTTAAATCGGGAGTCCCCACAAAAGCCCAAATATCGTGAAACTGATTGGAAGTACCCGTTTTGATAAAGAAATCGTAATTAGAGTCAAATGGGTTTATAGCTCCAAAACCACGCACCCGAGCCGAATAATCACTCAAAATATCAATAACTAAATAAGATTCATCTTTTTGTAGGATTCGCTTTCCATCAAAATTAATCCCTCCTCTAGCTAAAACGGCATAGGCGGTTGTCAACTCAAACAAAGAGAAAGAGACGGCTCCCAAAGAGATTGCGACGCCTAAACCTTCTTTTTGTCGTACAATGGAATGAAAACCAAGATCTTTCAAGCGATTTGCCAAAAGTTCTAGTCCCAGCTCTTGCGTTGCTAAAATTGCAGGAATGTTAAGAGACGAGGCTAATGCTTCTCGCAGCAAAACGGGGCCATTAAATCGATTATTAAAGTTCATTGGACGATAAACTCCATTACCTTCATTTATTTCCATCGGCAAATCGGCAAAAGACTTAGCCGCATTCCATCCTCGCTCGAGTCCAAGCTGATAAATAAACGGCTTAAGAGTAGATCCAGGCTCGTTTAGTGCATGAACTCCATCATTTTGTCCTTTTATATCGATGTCATAAAAATCTACTGACCCGATGTAAGATATAATTTCGCCAGTCTTATTATCCAAAACGAGAATAGCCCCATTCTCTAAACGATTTTGATAGCCTCGCACCACCGCTTCACCAAGTTTAGCTTCGAGGAAAAGTTGCATGTTTAAATTAAGCGATGTCTTAACAACAGAATTTTTTCCAGTATGGTTTTGCTTTAAATATTGGCAAAAATGAGGTGCCACAATGGGTAGATGACGTGCCTCTAAAGAAGATTGCATTTCTTCTAATGCCTCTTCTAACTTCGTCTTAGAAAAATCAAATTCATTTTGCACTAACAAAAAATGTGCCCGCTCAAAAAGTCGTTCACCATAACGAATCGGGTGGTAATGAGATGGTGATCTTGGAAGAATCGCTAGCAAAGCCCCCTCTTCAATTGTTAATAAATTTGCACTCTTATTAAAGAAAAGACGGCTCGCACTCTCTATCCCCTCAACATTAAATCCGAAAGGTAAAAGGGAAATCCATGCAGACAAAATTTGTTTTTTAGTTAAAAATAGTTCCAATCCAAAGCTATCAATAGCTTCACGACCTTTTTGAAGCCATGGGTTTTTGTGGCTCTCTTCTCGTAAAAGACGAGCGAGTTGCATGCTAATCGTCGATGCCCCAGAAACAATCTCACCCGCTTCCCTATTTTGTTGAACCGCACGTCCAACTCCTATCAGATCTACACCCCAGTGTAAATAAAATCGAGAATCCTCACTCTGAATAAATAAATCGACAATCTCGCTTGGAAGCTTCTCCAAATCCACCTTTTCTCGGCGAAGCCCCTCTTTGTCATCTAGCGGAAAAATATACAAGAGTTCGCCTTGCGAAGCATAAATTTCTAGGCTATATTTTTTAGTCCGATACAAATTTAAAATCGGATAAAAAAAAGCGAACAAGAGAAGGAGTGCCACCAAAAAGAGGGCTCCTCCAACGAGGAGCCTTCTATATAATTTTTTTAACATTTTTTTAACGCCTTTTAGCGAATAGTCCATTGCGAAGCGGCCGTTCGACCAAATACTTCTGGTTCATCTAAGACTCGTGCAACAGCAGGAGGCGTTACATAAGTTCCTGCGTTAGTTGCTCTATACAAGAATTCCAATTCAACCTTGCCGGATTGCAAATAACTAAATCGATAGAAGAGACAACCCTTACCAACGACCTGTTGCGACATGCTCCACGATTCAGTCCCGTAGGTCGACGAACTCTCCCAGTTTGCATTTATCGGATCACACCCTGCGGGGACTGGAACCTCTAAAACAACGTCGTAATGTTCTTTTCTGGATGTAAGAGAAATTTTCATTCGATAAGTCTCACCTAATACTAATTCTTTCTCGGTAATCGCCTTACCATCTAAACTTTCGATTTTTGTCGCCAATTGGATTCCTTCACTACGGGCTTGAACCTTTGTCGAAGGAATACCATAGGCCAAAGTCGCACTATAAAAGTATCCGCGGTCTGATCGTGAGGTTTTATCAAAAACGAGTTCAAGAGGTTTATCTTTTGAAAAATTAGATAATGGCTCTGTGAAAAATGGGAATGCATATGTATAATTTTCCTCGTTTCCTTTTTCAAAAGGCTCGTTTAAAATCAGCTTATTGTCTAATTTTACTCTTGCAGTTAAATCTTTAAACCAGCTCGAATCACTTTCATAAATTTGGGCAGCTGTTATCCAATATTGGAAAAGCCCCTGTCGGCGCATCCACAAAGTGTTTTTTTGAAATGCAGATATTGAGTTTGCAATCTTAATTGCATAATCATCTAATCCATTAAATTCGTAGTAAAGCCGTAAAAAGAGTGAGAGATTTTGAAGTCTATCTTTATAGTAAAAATAGGGTTCGCGATCGATACTTTCCTCTAGCTCAATTGTTCTAGTCGACTCTTTAGCACGATTTTTAACCTGCGTTAGCAATTCTTTAGCT
>CAYJGX010000095.1:0-2272 GCA_964369795.1 uncultured Spirochaetaceae bacterium | reverse complement strand
CTACTAAAAGAGATCGCACATAAAAATGATAACCCTTTCCAACCAAGCTAAATTCTTCATCAATATCAATATTCTGTAACTCTTCAAGTAATTCTTTTTCTTCTTTCGCAGATAAAAGTCCATTGCCAGTATTTTTCGCCCAATAATTTCCTTCCGCAATTTGATGGGAGAGATGGACCTGAGCAAAATAATTTGGTTGTGATTTCTCTTTAGCCTGTAACATTGATATTAAATCAACTACTTTCTTTTTATTATAAGAGAGTGTTGGCGAAATTTTTCCTAGCTTTTTGTCAAATAAGAAATGCGGTGCAGCCATCAAGAATTTATCATAAAGAGACAAAGGCAAGTAGCGAATATTATTCACTTTTTGAATACTATTGGCTAAAAGCGGAAATGGAGTGTGAATAAATTGAAATTCGAGCCCGCCGAGTGTCGGGATTATATCACTTGGAATTTCTAAAAATTCTGGCTTCTCTGGACTTTCGACCGAATGCCCCACTACTGTAAATGTTTCCATTATAGTTGGAGAGACAATTTCGATGCTTTCTTGCACGATATCAGAAAAATCATCGCCAAACAAGGCAAACTCAAGCTTAGCTTCTCCTTCAATAAGCGCAGTCACTCTAAAATAATAGGTTGCAAATTCTCCTGGAGCCAATTCAATCTCTATTTTTTCATCGGAAAGAATTTTAAGAAGATCCGAACTCGCTTGTAAACTCATTTTTTCATTTTCTGTGCCCTGATTATGCAAAACAACGCCAATTTCAGATTCATCGGTAACCCGCAAAGCCAATGGTCGAGCCACTTTCATTGTCATTCCTCGAGTCGCAAGAATATTTTCTTCCTCGGTTCCCATAAGACTGTTCGCCACCGTAATGACTGTCGCCCGATATGTAGTTAAAGTGTCTGGGAAGGTAAATTCTACGAGTGCACAGCCTTCGCTATCGGTGATTAAGAAAGGTTCAAAATGAGCCACCGGCCGAAAATCGCTTCTTGCTGCCAAGGATTCCATCAGATTGCGTTTAGACATCATGTCTATGCTTGCCGCTTCATACATTTTGTCTCCGCCTGCAAGGTCGTCAATTCCATACAGAACGGGTTGCATTAGCTGCGACCGCAAATCCCCTCCACCAACGAGTAATGGAAATTTTTCTGGATTGTAAAAATAGTCTAATGGATTTGGAAGATGATAATCGACTAAATCTAAAACACCACGGTCTACAAGTGCAAACAAGCATTCGGAGTTTGCTACAGGTTTTCCTAAATGGGTTACTTTAATTTTAGCCATGCCCTTTTCGCCTGGTTCATAACGCTCTTTTGTCCATTCTATCTCGATATCTAATTTTTTTGCATCGGAATCAACATAAATTTGAGTCGAACCAAAATAGGCACTAGGTTTTCCAAAATCAGGCGATTCAAGCGATTTAGGCGGTTGTTCCGTTCGAGGCGTGCTTGCCGCAATTGAAAGATAGAAAATAGGGTAATACTCTTCTTTAATTGGGACTTCAAGCATGTGGGTTTGTTGATCGAGATTAATAACAGATTGTCCTAAAATCCCCTCTCGCTCAATCGTTAATAAGTATTCTCCCTTTTCGAGTGGAGATTTCATGAAAATTTTTGCAGTTTCACCCGCTTGATAGCGATCTTTTTCAGGAGTCAATTCGATTTTTTGCGGGTCATCGCCAATCCAATGTCCCCAATCCCCGCCAAGGACATAAAAATTAAATTCGGTGATAGCTTTTCTCTTTTGAGAATCTGATCCTGTTAGTTTTAGAGTGTATGAACCCGCTACCTCTGGAGTCCATCGTAATGATTCGATTCCCCCTTTAGAAAAATCAATCTGCGAATCTAATACACTTATCGATTCTTCCTCCCATCGATAATCGATTGCGCCATGGATATTTTTTTGCTTCACTTCGTTCCATTCATGACGAGAAATCTCTACTTGAACATTGCCTGCATTAGCATACAATTGCTCTTCAGGCGTAAGTGCAACCATTTCAAATGTGAGAGCTTTTCCCTTGTCGACATAGGTTGACCACCAACCAGAAGAATTTTTAGAGGCAATCTTCGCTCCCAGATAATAATCTGCAGGATGCACCAAAACCGAAGTTCGTGTGGCAAGTTCATTTTTACTTGCTGATTGGACACTCCATTCACAGGTATATTTTTGTAACGAGCCGGCTGCAGTTGGATTTTGGCTTTTTTGCGAGATAAAAAGTTTCCCTTCTTTATTTAATTTCCCCTCTTCTCGAGAAAAACTATTTTGAGA
>CAYJGX010000094.1:0-8962 GCA_964369795.1 uncultured Spirochaetaceae bacterium | reverse complement strand
TGGCTATATTTGGGATTGGGTAGACCAAGGCATGAGAGCAACATATAATCCAAATGGCGATAAAACACGAAAGGGATTTAAGTTAGCCCAAGTAGCCAAAGGGGAGTTAGAGGATTCTTTCTTTGCCTATGGTGGAGACTTTAACGATGAACCTAACCTAAACAACTTCTGTATGAATGGTCTCATTACAGCCGACCGCCAAGTAACAGCAAAATTATGGGAAGTCAAATATGTTCAACAAAACATTAGGATAAGAAGAGCTAAAAGCAGTCAGCCATTTGCCTTTGAAATTTACAACCGACATGCTTTCACTAACCTAGATACCTACAAAATGAAATGGCAAATCATAGAAAATGGCGAAGTCATAGAGGAAGAAGAAATCGATTCCCCGTCAGTCGCGCCATACAAAACACATCTTTTTGCATTACCATATGATTTTTCAAAATTTGAAAATGGTAAAGAATATTTTGTTAATTTTATCTTCTTTATAGAAGATGAAACTTTATGGTCAGATGAAAATCATGTAGTAGCATGGGAACAATTCTTATTACAAGAAGGTCGTTTCGATGTTGAAATTGATACTGATGAAGATGGACTTGAAACACAAGAAACAGAAAAAGAAATCACCATTGTGGGTGATGATTTCGAACTTACATTTTCTAAAGGAAAAGGAACCATCGCATTATTAAACTATGATGATACAAAGATTATTACTTCAGCAGAGAATGGACCTCAAATGAACTTCTTTAGAGCGCCAATAGACAACGAGTGGGGTGGTGTTATTGCAGGTGTAGGGCCTTCTTTCTTTTCTCAAAAATTTGACGAAATTTCATCTAAACGCGCTGAGGTCTCTATTATCAGCCAATCCGAAGAAAAAGTTCTGGTTAGCACTGAGGTTCGTTATACTTCAGGAATGGGAAGTGGTTACAAAGTAACAACACAATGGACTGTCTATGCAGATGGAACAATTGAATCTAATAATAACTATAGCCGATTTGGTATTCTTACCAATATGCCTAGACTGGGTTTCAATCTCCACTTACCTAAAGAGTTAAGTGAAGTTGAATATTATGGTTATGGACCCTTCGAAAATTATCCAGACCGTATAAATGCAGCAACGATTGGTCAATACGAACTAACAGTTAACGATTTTTATTTCCCATATTCACGGCCGCAAGATTGTGGTAACCGCGAGGGAGTAAAATGGGCATCGATGACAAACGAAGATGGAGATGGCGTTAAATTTACAACCCCAGAGGGAATGTCATTTAAAGCTCTTCCATACAAGAGCATCGATATGGCAAATGTTCGCCACACTATCGACTTAACAGAACAAACAACTAGTGAAGTCCATTTAGATATTGCTGTTCGGGGATTAGGTAATGCAGCATGTGGACCCGCACCACGGCCAAAATACATTCTAAATGAACGAAGTGGAAATTTCACATACTTTATTCAACCTTTAGATTAATTTAATTTCTTTAAATTGTAAAAAAAAATGGAGTTAACGCAACGCGTTGACTCCATTTTTTTAATAATAAATTGCAACTAATAGCCATACTTTTTCTTTAAAGAAAGATAAAAAACAAAACTGAAAAAGAACATTAGAAATTCAGCTACTGGAACAGCCAACCAAATTCCCGTTACTCCGAAAAAAAGTGGCAAAAACAACAATGCTAATACAGTTAATCCTAATGTCCGAATAAAAGACAAAATAGATGAAACCAATCCATTGTTTAACGCAGTAAAGAGCGCCGACATATAAACATTGATTCCAATAAATAGATATGCAAAAGAAAAAAGTATGAATCCCTCTTGAGCCAAAATAAATGTATCGCTAGCTTTATCGATAAAAATTCCTACTGCAAAATCTGCAAAAAAGATGGACAACAAAACGACTACAATAGAAAAGATCGAAATAATTAAAAAACTAGATCTTAAAATCTGCTTTAACTGCATTCTATCTTTAGCTCCAAATTTAAAACTAATAATAGGTGAAACACCAATGGAATAACCAAAATAGATTGCCATTTGGAACATTTGAATATATAAAATAACACTGATGGCAGCAACTCCAGCATCTCCAATATGTTTTAACATGAGTACATTAAACAAAAAGGTAATTAGTCCAACCGATAAATTTGAAACCATCTCACTTGAACCATTATACATTCCTTTAACGAACAGCTTAAAATCATAGAGTGGCTTCGCAAAATAAAGGACATTTTTTCTATTGATTGCAAAGTAAAACAAACCAAAAATGGCTGGAAGAGTTGCTCCTATTCCCGTGGCAAGTCCAGCCCCAACAATTCCTAAATTTAGTAAATTAGGAGAAATAAAGAGATAATCAAGCAGTATATTTGTGAGTCCGCCAAGCAAACAGACTCCAAACCCAAGCGTCGGTTTTCCAGAAGCAACAAAAAAATTCTGTACAAAGACTTGCAAGGTAAACGAAAGTGCAAAAGGAATAATTGAAACAAAATAGTCGTTGGCCAAATTTTTTAAGGCACCCTCTCCACCTAAGAATGAAATAGTTGGATCTTTAATTAAAAATCCTATAGCCGTGAAGGATAATCCTGCTACAGCCCCTACTATATAAGTTGTTGATAAAAATCCTCTCGCTTTTTCATTTTCACCTTGCCCCATAAATTTGCTTACAATAGCAACACTCCCTGTTCCTATCATGAGCGCAAAGGCAAACATCAAATTAAAAACTGGCAATATTAAATTAATTGCTGCAAGTGCATCCTCCCCAACATATTTTGCAATAAATATTCCATCGATAATGACATAAGTTGATTGAAATATCATCATTAAAATGGTGGGCAGTGTATATTTTAATAAAGAAAATGTATTATAGTGTTTTCCAAGTATATTATCTTTCATATCTCTAATATACTAAAGTTTACAATCTTTGAGAAGATGGCTAAGAGAGATAGATTCGATTTTAGCCGAAAAGTTATCTTCGACAAGAATTAAAAATTCTTGATTTCCATATCCTCCCCTGATAGGAGAAGCAATAGCTCCTAATATAGCTATACCCATCTCAATAGCGCTATTATAAAAATTTTCAATAACACTAGCATGTATTTTGGGGTCATTTATAATTCCATTACTATGATCCACATCATTTAGTTCAACTTCAAATTGTGGCTTCAACAAAAGCAACAATTGATTTTCACTAGTAAGAGATACGAGATGTTTTAATACGGGCACAATTGAACGAAAAGATAAATCAGCTACAGCAAATTCAGGCATCGGATCCAAACGCTTGACATCTTTGATATTCGTCTTTTCCATCACAACAACTCGTCCATCTAAGCGTAGTTTTGAATGTAGCTGATTTGACCCTACATCAACAGAATAAACTAAACGAGCTCCTCTTTGCAATAGACAATCGGTAAAACCACCTGTAGAGGCCCCCGCGTCCAAAACGACTTTATCCTTACAATTTATGTTAAACTCGGATAAGGCTGCTTCAAGTTTATATCCTCCACGTGATACATATTTATCAAGAATAATTTCTATTGATGCCTCGACTAAAAATAACTGTTTAGGATCTCGATATATCCCGCCATCAACCTTAACACTACCTGCCATTATTAGTGCAAAGGCACGCTCGCGCGATAGTGTGGAGTCAAATTTTAATAATAAATCTAATAACCGTATTTTTTTTGGTGGCATTAAACCCGCTCGCTAAGGCGATCAATGGCCATGCAATTACCCGTTTCGCTATCGATGGTGGCAATAATTCCATTAATCATGGAGTCATTATTAACGACGACCATTCGAACAGGAACCATCGTCGTTACACGGGTTATAGAGAGTTCCGGTTCGCTTCCAATAACACTATCAATTGGGCCTGTCATCCCTAAATCGGTGATATATCCGGTTCCCTTAGGCAATATGCGTTCGTCTGCTGTTTGAACATGCGTGTGCGTTCCAACAACGATACTTGCTTTTCCATCGAGCATGTAGGCAAGTGCCTCTTTTTCTTCGGGGGCCTCTGCATGCATATCAATTAAGAAAAGGTTGCATTTCTTTGAGTTTTCTTGAATTATTTTTTTTGCTGATGAAAATGGACAATCGGTGCGCACGAGATTCATCCTTCCAATTAAATTAAGCACCCCATATTTGATACCTTTTTTTTCGACAATTACAAATCCATTGCCTGGTGCTTGTTTAGGATAGTTGGCTGGCCGCAACAAACGGTCGTTACGCTGCATATATTCGATGATTGTATCTTTTTGCCAAATATGGTTTCCCGTCGTGATGACATCAACACCAAGCGAAAACAATTGCTCCGCAATTTCGGGAGTAATCCCGAAGCCGTCGGCGGCGTTTTCGCCATTGACAACAACAAAATCGATGTTATTTTCTTTAATAATTTTTGATAATGAAATAAAAAGAGCTCTGCAGCCAGGTTGACCGATAAGGTCGCCTAGCATTAGAGCTTTAACTGTTTTGGACATTTATATGTTCCTATCCATAATTAGTAATTTTATCGAGCGTATTCAACTACCCGAGTTTCTCGGATCATGGTTACTTTAATTCGACCAGGATACTTGAGTTCAGTCTCGATTGTTTTAGCAATATCTCGTGCTAATTGTGCAATCTGAACATCATCTACTTTTGTATGGTCAACCATAATACGAAGTTCCCGACCCGCTTGAATCGCAAAAGCTTTTTCGACACCTTCAAAACTTGTAGAAATTTTTTCTAAGTTTTCTAACCGTTTAATATAACTGTCGATTGTCTCTTTACGTGCTCCTGGTCGTGCAGCTGAAATTGCATCTGCAATTTGAATGATAACCGCTTCTACTGAAGTTGCCTCGACATCATTGTGGTGAGCTAGTACCGCATTAACGACAACTGGATGTTCTCCAATTTTTCGTGCTAGTTCGGCAGATAGTTCCGCATGGTTAGAATCACCATCTGTTTCCATTGCTTTACCTACGTCATGCAATAGACCTGCTCGCTTAGCTTTCTCTCTGTCTGCTCCAACCTCTGCGGCTAATACACCAGCAATGATTGCAACTTCCTTTGAGTGCGTCAATACATTTTGCCCATAACTGGTTCGGAAATACAACCGACCAATCGCTTTAATTGCTTCGTGAGAGAAATTATGTACACCTAATTCAAACAAGGTTTTTTCGCCTTCTTCAAGAATTTTTTGGTTAATTTCTTTCGTTGTCTTAAAAACAATTTCCTCTATACGTTGCGGATGAATCCGACCGTCTTGAATCAATCTTTCTAAAGACAATTTAGCAATTTCTTTTCGAACTGGATTAAAACATGAAATAACAACTGCTTCGGGTGTATCATCGATAATGACATCTACCCCAGTTAATGTTTCTAATGTTCGAATATTTCGACCTTCCCTGCCAATAATTCTTCCTTTCATTTCATCGCTAGGAAGCGTTACTGAAGCAATACTAACATCGCTAGTTACTTCTGTGGAAATACGTTGGATTGTAGATACAAGAATTTCTCGTGCTTTTTTATCTGCAGAAATTTGAGCTTCATGCTCTATCTTGTTTAAAAGTGCTTGAGCATCATGTCTTGCTTCGTTTTCTAGAGATTGCATAATTAATTTTTTTGCTTCTGTAGCACTTAATCCTGCAATTTTTTCTAATTCAACGCGCCATTTTTGCTCTTGAACTTTAAGTTCTGCTTCTTTAGCATTTAGACTGGTTTCTTTGTCTGCTACCTGTTGAGCTTTTCGCTCTGCAGTTGCTAATTTGGCATCAAGATTCTCTTCTTTCTGTAAAAGACGTTTTTCAAACTTTTGATTTTCTGCACGTCTTTCTCGAAATTCCTTTTCTTGTTGATTTCGCTCTTGAATTGCTTTATCTCGAGCTTCTAACAAGTACTCTTTTTTCGCTGCATTAGCTTCTTTTAAAGCTTCTGATTTTATCCGTTCCGCTCGTTGTTCCGAAGAAGTAAGCTGAAAACGTGCATAAACCCAGCGAATAATCCATCCAATAAATCCACCGACAAGAAGGGAACTTGCACCTACAATAAGTGCAGTAACAACAGTACTCATAATGAGCCCCCTTTTAATATCAGTTTTTACCTAATAATATAATAAACCCATTTTAGTAAATTGTCAAGTTAATATCATATTTTTAAGAAGTTAGAGAAGTTAAAAAAGGTTTCAACTCCATATTACATTGTATAAAAATAATCCCAAAAAAAATCCACTCCAATAATTTGAAGTGGATTAAATTAACAAATAAAAGAATTATTGAGCGTCTTCCGCTTTTACTTCTTCTACAACAGCTTCTTCAGCTTCTACTTTTGTAGGAGCAGCTTTCTTAGCCGGTGCTTTCTTAGGAGCATCTGCCTTTGCTGTTGAAACAGCTTTCTTAGCTGGCGCTTTTTTGTCTTCTTTTTTTGCGACTTTTTCAGTTTTTTCAACAAATTCTAGGATTACAACTTCTGCTGCATCACCTTGTCGAAAACCTAATTTTAAAATACGTGTATAACCACCTTTTCGTTCAGCGAATCGAGGGCCAATAACAGTAAAAAGTTTGTTAACGATATCTTTATTATTGATATCTTTAGCAATTTCACGCCTATTGTGAACTGAGTCCACTTTCGCTCGTGTAATCATTTTTTCTGCCATTTTTCGTGCAACTTTAGCTCTCGCTTTTGTTGTCTCGATTCGTTCATGATCGAAAAGAGAAGTAACCATATTTCGAATCATAGCATTTCGATGGCTTGGCTTTAAACTAAGCCTATTTAATCTATTTCTATGTCTCATCGTTATTTACCTCTTCATCTTTGAATTTATCAGATGTTTTTAGAATACTGTAGTCTGTCATTCCAAGATAGAGTCCTCGATCTTTGAGTCTATCTTTAATTTCTTGCAATGATTTCTTACCGAAATTTCTGAACTTAGCAATTTCTTCATCGGTTTTTCTTGTTAAATCACCAATTGTCTTAACTTGTGCGTTCTTTAAGCAATTGCTTGAACGAACAGATAATTCAAGTGCTTCAACTGGAGTGTCAAGTAACTCTTGGATTTTCTTTTCTTCTTCATCAACTTCTTCATTGCCAGCAATGATATCTTCATCAAAGTTAATAAATACAGAATAATGTTCTTTCGCAATTTTAGCCGCTTCTGCTAATGCATCTTCTGGCGAGATAGAACCATCAGTTTCTACTTCCAAAACAAGCTTGTCATAATCGCTTCGTTGACCGACACGAGTATTTTCGATATCCACTGTTACGCGAAGAACAGGAGAGAAGATGGCGTCAATTGGAATAGTTCCAGCGACATCCATATATTTCCCATTAACTTCTGCAGGGATATAACCACGACCAAAATCAATTTGCATTTCAAAATCAAAATGTGCATCATTCATAAGAGTCATGACAACGAAATCGGGATTAGTGATTTCGATGTCTGTCTCTTGAAAAAGATAACCAGCAGTTACTTCAATAGCTCCTTCTGCTGAACCTTTACATTCGGAAATTACAGTACGTTGTTCCATACCCTCAGGAAGCTTAATTTGAAGCTTTTTAAGATTTGCAATAATTACTTGAGTGTCTTCTTTTACTCCTGGAATCATTTCAAATTCACTTGAAATAATGTGTTTGGATCCAGACTCATCATAACTTTGTACGCTGATAGCTGAAACGGCACATCCTTGAATTGAAGACAATAAGATTCTTCTTAGTGAATTCCCAATTGTGATACCATAACCTCTTTCAAACGGATAAGCGATAAACTTACCTACAAATTCATTTGCTTCTCGCTCTAAAGATATGCCCTTAGGCATTTTAAAGCCCTTTAATAGGTTCTTACGTGCCATATATACTCCTGTTAGACTATCCTACTTAGAATAGAGCTCGACAATTAACTGTTCGTTAACATCGGCAAGATCTGTAACTTCACTTCGTTTAGGAATATATTTTAAACTTCCTTTAAGTTCAGCTGCATCCAACTCTAACCATGCTGAAATCCCGTTTTTAGCAGCTTCTTTTACTGCTTCTTGGATTACTTCAAGTTTTTTGCTCTTTTCTTGAATAGAAATAACATCCCCTTCTTTTACTCTAAAAGAAGCGATTGTAACTCTTTTACCGTTTACTAAAACATGTCCGTGGCTTACAAGTTGTCTTGCAGCAGGTCGTGTTTTAGCAAATCGAAGTCGATAAACCATATTATCTAAACGTCTTTCTAGTAACAAGATGAGGTTCTCACCTGGTTTTCCAGCCATTTTTACAGCTTTTTCGAAAGTAATGTAAAATTGTTTTTCTAAAACACCGTAAATAAATTTAAGTTTTTGTTTTTCTTTTAATTGAACACCATAATCACTTAATTTTTTTCGAGTGTTTCCAGCAATTTTTCGTTTAGATTTTTTATAAATACCAAGTTCAGTAGGGTCAATTCCCAATCGTCGGCATCTTTTTAAAATCGGACCTCTATATCTAGCCATTTTATTCTCCCTAAATTAGACTCGTCGTGTTTTCTTTGGACGACAGCCGTTGTGAGGAATCGGGGTTACATCTCGGATACCCATAACTTGAATACCAAGATTTCCAATAGACCGTACTGCTGATTCTCGACCAACACCGGGACCTTTTACAAAAATGTTTACAGCTCGTAGACCATAATCCATTGCTTTCTTAGCAGCAGTTTCTGCTGTTGTTTGTGCTGCATATGGAGTAGACTTTTTAGCCCCTCGGAATCCGAGTCCACCAGCACTTGCCCAAGAAATTGCGTTTCCCATTAAGTCTGTGACAGTAACAATTGTATTGTTGAAGGTTGCTTGAATATAAACATTACCTTCGTATACGGTCTTTTTCTCTTTTTTCTTTCTAATTTTAGCCAATTTATTTGCCTCCGACCTTATTTAGTCGCTTTTTTCTTATTAGCAACCGTTTTAGGTTTACCTTTTCGAGTTCGCGCATTAGTCTTAGTTCTTTGACCTCGAACAGGTAGTCCTCTTCGATG
>CAYJGX010000093.1:0-9011 GCA_964369795.1 uncultured Spirochaetaceae bacterium | reverse complement strand
GACATAATAAACATTATTCGCATGTCCATTATGATCTAAGTTTGAAAAAAGAACTTTATGTTGGCTAGTCGATAATGGTTCTTGATCTTCAGGAATTTCGCCTATCGAACTTCTTCGAACTCGAGAGTCCATTGCAGAGTCAGAATGAGAAGGAATCCCAGGAAAGACCTTTTCCATAATTACAGGGCGCCTTTTTTGCAAATCGATAATAAACCAGGCACTTGTGGCACGAACTAACTCCTCTTGTTTCGCATTGACAATAGTAAAATCCCGATATGACAATACACCCTGATCTTTCTTATGCCACGTAATAACATCGACTGTTTCCCGCCAAACAGGTAGTTTCTCCACCTCAAGCTCAAAACCAGCCAACGCCCATGACATTTGCTGTTTTATCAAACTTCCATAACCTAAATCTAAATCTTCAATTTGATTAACTGCTGCCTCTTGCAACATCCAAATGAGATAATTTGGTAAAATTTGATGCTTGAGATCTACTTCGTATCCGCGAACAGTAACCTGTTCTTTATATTTTTCTTCTAATGAATTTTCCATATGTAATTATACGTTAAAATTAAATAAATGCAATAAAGTAGACGATAATTTATATATGAAATTATCATTTAAATTGATGCTTAAGGGATTTATTCTTGTTACTTTTATTCTTCTCTCTGCCAATCTTTTTGCCTTACCCATCCAATACGCAGAGCATTACTACGAACTCTATCATTTAAACTTATACCGATATCCAGAAAGCTACCTAGAAAATTTATACTATCTTGAATTAGCGCTCCAAGCGCCTTTTGCCAATCCATTAAATGCAATAGCGCGAGTTGAAAACGAGCGCGAAAACAAGTACTATCAAGCTCTTTTTAGAATGCACGTCAATTTAAAAATGACAGAAAACTGTCGTTACCTCGGAGCAAAATACGACAAACAAACAGCCTACTGGTTTAACGCCCCATTTAAGACCTGGTGCCTCAAAGGACTCAACCAAGCCGATGAAATTTACAATCTAGCCCTTTACTACTGGAATGAGGCTAAAAGATGGTCTAACGAAGCCTCAAAATATTCTTTTTTGACCTTAGACGAAATCCAATTCTGGATGGATGAATCATGGAGAATTCAAAACAACGAATTAAATCACGAAAAGTATATCAAAAAAGATCTTGACCGAGTACATAAAAACATCGCTATATTCGAATCGATGGATGAAACAACCTTTCCTCTCAAAAATGATCAATTCCCACTTAACCGTTTTTTCAAGCGACGAACTATTTATGAAATTAGACGAGACAACAACGAAATTCCTATGCCTCCGCGAGTTGGTAGAAAAGAGTGGGAAGAAAAACAAGCTGAAAATTTAGCAAAAAATTCCAACACAGTCGAATAACAATTTATTCAACCCTCAATTTTCGCGACTTTCAGCATTTCAAGTTTTCGTCTAGCAATAAAATGTGACTTTTTCTTTGGATATGGATCTTCAACAAGAAAATCTATAAAAACACCCTTCCTCTTATAATCCGCAATAGTTGCTAGCTCGTAAAACAAATTAAACGTATCCTCCACAGTCCACTCGCTGCTATTTTTTATATAACCTAAAATAATCACTCCATCCTCTACTTTAAAAATTGCTCTAGCTTTTACATCATCAAATTTTGGCAAAAGATATAAAAGCACTCCGTTTAACTCTAACCACTTATATATTTTTTGTAATCCATTTTCGTTTATCATTTGAATTTCTCTATACAACTTCGGCATTAACGAAATAATTCTATCATGTCTAAATTTAACTTCACTTTCTACCTTGAATTGTGCTTTAGCAGTTCTACTTAGATGAGGCAAATTGTATTTATACATAGAAATATTACATAGCTCATGGTAATAACGGTCAATTTCAACCTGCTCTTCCTGAAGCATTTTTATCCTCTGTAACTCACTAAATTTCCGATTTGTATTATGCATTAAATTCTCTATCAAAAAATGTAACTTCACTATCGCTGACTTCTTCCTTAAGTCTTTTGGAAAACCTATTGTCTTTAGTCGATAATTCAAATATTTATAATCATAGAACTTCAACATTTTTTGTGTATTTGAAAACATCTTTAGCTTATCTTCAGATAGTTCAACTTCACTGCAGCTAGCTAGTCTATGCATAATAGGATCGACCTCTGATGCAAATTTTTGGAAATCATCTAGTCGTTTTGATAATTGATTGTATTTTTTCTGATAATAATCATATTGATGTTGGGTTCTCATCCATTCTTTTGAGGTTTTTGGAAAGACATATTCTAACTTTAAGGCAAAGTTTAACGTTATACGTTTTAAGCCATTTACAACAGTACTCACATGCTTAGGGGAAACAGCAACCCTTCTAGCTAAGTCCCCTTGTGACATCCTATGTTGTTTTAAGAGTGCCTTCAATTCCCCACCAGGGTGAGGGATAATTTTTCCGTTTGTTGATATGACATAATTCATTTCTGTTCTCCTCCTATACATCATAGCAAGTGTTACCTTTTGGGTAATACTTGCTATGATGTATTAATATCAATGAGAATTGCAAAAATGCCTAATTAATTCTAATAATTATTATAAAATTAACATCGCATCGCCATACGAAAAAAACCGATATTTCTCTTTAATAGCCACATCATATGCATTCAAAATTGCAACCCGTCCTGCGAAGGCGCTTACAAGCATCAGCAAAGTTGATTCTGGAGTATGAAAATTGGTAAAAAGTCGATTGACTATTTTAAATGAATAACCCGGATAGATAAAAATATTAGTTTCACCATATCCCGCTTGGATTTTTCCATTCCGGACTGCAGATTCAAGGGTACGTACGGAGGTTGTGCCTACGGCTAAAATATTTTTTCCCTCGCTAACGGCTAAATTGATTTTAGCCGCAACATCATCACTGATGTGAAAATGCTCTGTATGCATATCATGATCTTGAATATTTTCAGTGCGAACAGGAATAAAGGTCCCAAGTCCAACATGAAGTGTCACTTCGGCAGTCGAAATACTTCTGACATCATCGTTTAGTGAAGATAAAATTTCATTTGTGAAATGGAGTCCCGCTGTTGGGGCTGCACAGCTTCCCACCTCAGAAGAATACAATGTCTGATAACGATCAAAGTCTTCTGCCGCATCATCGCGTTTAATATATGGCGGAAGTGGAATGTGTCCATTGAGATCAAACCAGGATTCGCTTAAGGGAATCTCGGTTTCTAGAATTTTAGTTAGGTCACTGTTGCCATTATTGATAATTCTTGACTTTGTGCGATCGGGGAGAATAAGAACTTTTCCTATTTTTTGTTTTTTAGCCTTTGAAGTTAAGACTTCCCAGCTTTTGCCTGCAGTTGTATCTAAAATCGGGCGCAAAAAGACAAGTTCTACTTTTCCTCCAGTTTCACTCGTCGCATAGACCCGAGCTTTCCTAACTCGTGAATTATTAAATACAAGCAAAGTATTGTCGGGAATATATTTTTTGATTTCTGAAATGTGAGAATGGTGTAATTCACCTGTTTCCCTATTTAGCACAAGAAGACGTGATTGCCCTCTATCCTGAGTTGGGTGTTGTGCAATTTGGTCTTCGGGTAAATTAAAAGAGAAGTCCGTTAGTTTCATTTTTAGTTACTTTCTCCATTTTTAGGTGTTCGTATGCGAAATCAGTGGCCATCCGTCCGCGAGCTGTTCGCTGTAAAAGTCCTTTTCGAATTAAATAAGGTTCGTAAAAATCTTCTAAGGAGTCTGTTGCCTCTCCTACGCAAATAGCCAAGGTTTCTGCCCCAACAGGACCACCCGCATAATTTTGAATAATTGCAGCTAAGATTTTGCGATCGTGTTCGCCTAATCCTAAAGAATCAATTTTTAAACGAATTAAAGCATTTTTTACAACTGCCGTCGTTATAACTCCTTCCCCTTCTACTTGTGCAAAATCTCTCATTCTTCGAAGCAGTCGGTTTGCAATTCGGGGAGTCCCCCGGCAACAACCTGACAAAAGCACTCCTGCATTGTTTTCCATTGGAATGTCTAGAATGATTGCTGAACGATGTAATATATCTAAAATTTCTGAGTTATCATATAAATCCATTCGTAAGTCAATACCAAATCGGCTATACAAAGGGGCAGCAACCGCTCCTGGGCGTGTGGTTGCCCCGACTAATGTAAATGGGGAGACTGGTACACGAATGGAACGAGCGGAGGCTCCTTGGCCGATAATCCAGTCGATTTCAAAATCTTCCATTGCTACATAGAGCATTTCCTCGAGGGCAGGTTTTAACCGATGTATTTCATCGATAAAAAAAATAGTATTTGGATTTAGGCTTGTAAGAAGTCCGGCTAGGTCTTTGGGTTTTTCTAATGCGGGTGCACTCGTAACCTTAAGTTCAAAACCCATCTCTTGTGCTAAGATACAAGCAAGAGTCGTTTTTCCAAGGCCTGGAGGTCCAGATAAAAATATATGATCTAGACATTCTTCGCGTTGTTTTGCCGCTTGAATAAAAACCCGTAAATTTTCTTTAATTTCTGCTTGACCTTGAAACTGATCTAATGCAAGAGGTCGCAATTGATTTTGAGTGTAAGATTCACCGATAATTTCTTTTTCTGTGAGTAATTCTTGAGAATCTACAAAATTCGTATCCAATATCATTCCTCCATCAACTTTGCGATCTAACGACTTAACGGCTTAATTCGACTATTGCAAGTTTGAAAACTTCGTCTTCTAATTTTTGGCCACTATAGAGTGGAGATAATTCCTTTTCTTTTATTGCAACTACTTTCTCTACCTCTTTGCGTGCAAATCCCATCTCTACCAACGCAAGTATGATATCTTCATTTGCACTAATCTCTTTTGTATTTGAATCGTTTACTTTAGTTAATTTTCCTTTGAGTGCGAGAATGATTTTTGCAGCCGTTTTAGCCCCTACTCCGGGAACCTTCGCAAGCAACGTGCTATTTTCTTCTTCAATTGCAGCACAAATGAGCGAATTATCGGCTGAACCTAAAATTCTGATAGCTTGCTTGGGTCCAATTCCATTTACTTTAATGAGTTGAAGAAATAAGTCTCGCTGAGATAGCGATATAAAACCAAATAATGACATAGAATCTTGTGAATGTGATAAATAAGTATAAATGCGAGCTTCTGCACCAACTTGAATTTTAGTCAAAACAGAAATTGGAACTAAAATAGACCATTCGATTGATGGTGTTTGCAAAAAAAGATAGCTTTCATTACTTCCAGAAACGGTACCAGTAATACTGTTAAACATTTAATTTTCCTATTAAGAGTTCCTTGTTCATATCAAATGCTATTGCTGCGGCAAGCGCATCTGCACTATGGTCTGGTGTTGGAATGGTATTTAACCCCAAAAGGATTTTTACCAACTGTTGTACTTCTTTTTTGTCAGACCGCCCATTCCCCGTGACCGCTTGCTTGATTTGAATCGGTGTAAGCTCTCCCGCAACCACGCCGTGGCGTTGCAACAATAGCAGCAAAATACCCCGTGCTTGTGCCACAGGAATCGCGCTTGATTCATTCTTTGCGAAGTAAAGATTTTCTATTGCTCCATGCGAAGGTCTATAATTCTCTATGACCTTTAAAACTTCTTCATAAATATGATTCAAGCGCTCTCCAATAGAAGTAGACGGTTTCGTCACAATTGCTCCATGAGCAATGTAACGTAACCGTCCTCCATTAGATTCAATAACCCCCCAGCCTGTATTCGCAAGACCAGGATCGAGTCCGAGAATAATCAATTATTATGCCTCGGGATCAAAGTCGTCTGGAATCTCCAAATTTGAGAAGACACTTTGAACATCGTCTAAATCTTCTAAGCGGTCAATTAGCCGCAAAACTTTTCCAGTTGTCTCTGCATCTGGTGCCGTTTTTGTTTCTGGAACCATGGCAACTTCTGCCTTAGATGTAGTAAAGCCAGCTTCCGTGATTACATTAAGAACATCTTCAAAAACACTAGGATCTGTTGTTATTTCTACATAACCATCATCGACATCAACATCTTCTGCACCCGCTTCTAGCGCAAGTTCAAAAATTGCATCACCATCTAGGTTTTCGCCTTCAATACCAATAACCCCTTTTCGGGCAAACATATAGGCAACGCATCCTGTAGTCCCTAAGGAACCATTTGCCTTGCTTAAAGTTGATTTAACATCTGCTGCAGTTCGATTTTTATTATCTGTTAGTGTGTTGATGAGTAGTGCAATTCCGCCTGGAGCATAACCTTCGTATAAAAGTTCTGTATATTGAACGCCGTCGGTTTCACCTAACCCTTTTTTGATGGCTCGTTCCATATTATCTTTTGGCATATTGGCAACTCGAGCTTTAATAAGAGCAGTTCGTAGACCTGCATTAGACTCTGGATCGCCCCCACCATTTCGAGCGGCAACCATAATTTCCTTAATAATTTTAGTAAATAACTGACCTCGCTTAGCATCAGCTGCACCTTTTTTGTGCTTAATTGTAGACCACTTACTATGTCCAGACATAAAATCTCCTAAATTCTATAATATTAACTATAACACAACTTTAAAACTTATTCAATCTTTTATTTGTTTCTGTTTTTTTGATAATCAATAAAAAAATTACAAAATAATTATAATCCATAGTATAATTCATTTGAATTTGCAAAATTCGGAAATTAGTTCGATTCTTTTTTTATGAGGTGAAAAATGAAAAGTAAAATTTTGTTCGTATTATTGCTTGTGACCGTAGTAACATTTATTGGGTGCTCAACTAATCACAATCAGTTTTTTCCAAATTGGATGGATACCGGAAAAGTCAATCCCAATGCTCCAGCTCAAAGATGGGTTTTGAGCGCAAATGGCGGAATTTCATGGGATGTGGCCAATGAAACGGTACTGCCCCACTATGACCATATCGAGATGGCTGGGTTTGGAGCAGCTGGGCTCATTAGCTACGGGGTGACTAAAGAACGAGAACTGATGCTTCACCGGCGACTCATCGTTCCACAACTGAGAACCCTTCCTGATGACACGCACGCTAGTTTTGCTCACAACCTAACTGAAACGGTACGCCCTCACATCCTTGTAGAAAACGCACCTATTTCTCATTACCTCGTTCAAGAGGTTTCTATATACGGAAACCTTCAGTTTTATTGTGTGACAAACACTCCTCTTGAAGTGACGAGAACCATTTATCCTGCTAGTACAAAACGTGGGCTTATCGAAGAATGGGTGCTGACAAACAAAACTGATTCTAACTTGAATGTCCAAGTCAAAGATGCAGGATATCTTTTTGATTCTAACCCAGCGCGAGGGCTAACAGGTAGTTATAGAGTCCTATCAAGAAGCGTCTATAAAGACCAGTCAATTAGTTCAAGAGAATACACTACCATCAACATTGCAGCTAAAACAAGCCAAAAATTATACTTTGTTCTCTATGCCGATGAAAAAGCAATTGCCAAGAATAATATTTTATTTGACCCAAGAGAAGAAATTGAGAAGCGCATCCAATTACGCAATGACTTATTTTCTAAGCTAGTATTAAAAACTCCCGACGAAATTATCAACCGAGAATTTCAGTTTGCGAAATTGCGTGCAAGTGAGAGTATCTTTACAACAGAAAACGGGCTCATGCATGGCCCTGGGGGCGCAAGCTATTACGCTGCAGTTTGGACCAACGACCAATGCGAATATGCAAACCCATTTTTCGCCTTTACAGGATACGACAAGGCAATTGAACAATCCATCAACTCTTATCATTTATACAAAAAATATATGAAACCAAACTATGAGGTACTCGTTAGTAGTATTATTTCTGAGGGCCGATCTTTCTGGCAACGCGCAAGTAGACCCGATCGTGGCGATGCAGCCATGTATGCCTATGGTGCAAGCCGATTTGCACTTACAAATGGGGACAAAGAAGTTGCAAAAGGCCTTTGGCCGATGATTCAATGGTGCCTTGAATTTTCTAAACGAAAAACCAATACAAACGGAGTCATCGACTCGGATACGGACGAGCTTGAAGGACGCTTCCCTACGGGAACCGCTAATCTTTGTACAAGCTCCTTGCACTACGACGCCCTTATTTCTAGCAGCTACTTAGCACGAGAATTCGGAGAAGAAGCCGCGGCAATTGCCTACGAGGCAGAAGCAAAAAAACTTCGTGATAACATCGAAAATTTTTTTGGTGCAAACATGAAGGGCTTTGAAACCTACCGATACTACGAGGAAAACAAAACATTGCGATCATGGATTGCGATCCCATTAACAATGGGAATTTACGACCGTGCAGAGGGAACTATAGAGGCCCTTTACTCAGATAAACTATGGTTTGGAAATGGCATGCTCACCGAAGAAGGTCACAAAACCTTTTGGGACCGATCGACACTCTATGCATTTCGAGGAACTCTTGCCGCTGGCGAAGTCGAAAAAACGATGACCTATCTTCAAGACTATACACAACGGCGACTTCTTGGAGAGCATGTTCCCTACCCCGTAGAAGCCTGGCCCGAGGGAAACCAGAAACACTTATCTGCAGAAAGCGCACTCTACTGTAGAATTTTCACCGAGGGCCTTCTTGGAATACGCCCTACGGGACTCTCTTCCTTTAATTTAACGCCCCGCCTCCCCGCAAATTGGGATTTCACTGAACTCCAGCAAATCCATGCTTTCGGGAGCGTTTTCACCATTAAAGTAAATCGGGAAAATGCGACCGATTTAACCGTTTCCTTGCAGTCTCCACTGGGCGAGACTTTTTTCTCCGAGACAAAGCCCATGGGCAGCACTTACGCAATTAGCCTATAGATAAATTTTTTTGGGGGGGGGGTTCCCTTGGATTTTATAAAAAATCCAAGGGCGCGCTTTACGCTCATAGTCCTCGGCACGGCTATTTACTTGCTTCGCAAGCCCCGTGCCTGTGGGCTGCCGCTTCAATCGCTAACCCATCATAGCAAGTGTTACCTTTTAGGTAATACTTGCTATGATAAAATTAAAATAAAAATCGAGCATCGCCTCTTCAAAAGCATCAT
>CAYJGX010000092.1:0-9061 GCA_964369795.1 uncultured Spirochaetaceae bacterium | reverse complement strand
GACGTCGTCTGCTGCTTTGTGAACGACACCTTAAATAAAACCATTATCGACAAGCTCGTGGAAAATGGAGTCAAACTCATTGCAATGCGATGTGCGGGTTATAACAATGTCGACCTAAAAGAAGCCTATAAAAATATTAAAATAGTTCGCGTTCCTGCCTACTCTCCCTATGCAGTTGCAGAATACACAATGACACTTATTTTGGCGCTCAATCGAAAAATTCATAAATCATATTCACGGGTTCGAAATAACAACTTTACCATTAACGGGCTTACCGGTTTTGATTTATACGAAAAAACAATTGGCGTTATTGGAACGGGTAAAATTGGACAAATTCTTATTAAAATCGCCAATGGGTTTGGCATGAAAGTGCTTGCATTTGACAAATTCCCAAATGCCGAGTTAGCGAAAGAACAAAATTTCACCTATGTAGACAACATAGAAGATATTTATCATCAATCCGATATTATCTCATTGCACTGCCCACTAACACCAGAAAACTATCATCTTATCAATAAAAAATCGATAGGGCAAATGAAAGATGGTGTCATGATTATCAACACGGGTCGTGGAGGTCTTATCGACACTAAGGCTCTCATCAAGGGGCTTAAGACAAAGAAAATCGGTTCTGCGGGGCTAGACGTTTACGAAGAAGAAAGTCAATATTTTTTCGAAGACTTTAGCGAAATTGTAATAGACGACGACACTTTGTCTCGTTTACTCACTTTCCCCAATGTTTTAATTTCATCGCACCAAGCATTTTTAACGGCAGAAGCGCTTAATAATATTGCAACCACGACCCTAAACAATATTGCCGACTTCAATGAAGGCAAATCATTAGTTAACGAAGTTTGCTTTTCTTGCGGAAATTAAAAATGCATGAGGGGCTGTAGCCGTGCGAAGGGCATCCTTGCCCAAGTCAGTCCGTAGGACCTAGCGGCGAAAGACCCGGTTGCGAATTTATTCGCAACATGCCCAAAATAAAATACAAAAAAAAGAGCCCGTTTAGCGACGGGCCCCTTGTGTCATTGGGTGAATTATCTGTTTTGGTATTCTTGAAGCGATTTTACATCGTCAATTTGACCTGCCTTGTAGGCAGCAATCCCTTGAACAGTCGCCTTAGCCGCAGCCATAGTCGTAAAGTAAGGAATTCGGTGTTTAATGGCAGCCTTTCGGATGTAACTGTCGTCTTGAACGCTCTTGTCGCCAAAAGGAGTATTGACAATAATATTGATATTATCGTTTGTGATTTCGTCGATAATGTTAGGTCGACCTTCTGCAAGTTTAAGAACTTTTGTTGCAGCCACACCATTTTCTTTTAATAGATCGAATGTGGTCCCTGTTGATAGAATTTTAAAACCGAGTTTCTCGAAATCTTTTGCAATTTCTACTACCTCGGGTTTATCCCGGTGGTTTACAGAAATAAGAACAGTTCCCTCTTTTGGAAGAGTTTGTTTTGCCCCTTCTTGAGCTTTAAAGAAAGCTGCACCAAAGTCATTTGCAAGCCCTAAGACCTCTCCAGTGGAGTGCATTTCGGGTCCTAAGATTGGGTCGACTTCTGGGAACATATTAAAAGGAAAAACAGCTTCTTTAACACCGTAGTGCTTCACTTCGTTATGTTTTAATGTCTCTAACGGTGAAGGTGCATTAGTATATTCTTGGCACATAATTTCGATTGCTGTTTTTACCATGTTGATGTCACAAACTTTTGAAACAAGAGGAACGGTACGCGATGCTCGAGGATTGGCTTCTAATACATAGACTTTATCGCCTTCGATTGCATATTGCATATTCATAAGACCCGCAACACCCATTTCAAGAGCAATTTTTCCAGTATAATCTTCTATGGTTGCTTTTTGAGCGTCGGTAATAGTGAGCGAAGGAATGATACAAGCCGAGTCGCCAGAGTGAACACCCGCTAATTCGATGTGCTCCATAACTGCTGGAACAAAAACTTTTTTACCGTCGCAAATCGCATCGGCTTCCGCTTCTAAGGCATGTTTTAGGAATCGGTCAATTAAGATCGGTCTGTCTTGGCTAACCCCTTCTGCATTTGCCATATAATTAGCAAGTACTTCGTCGTTATAAATAATTTCCATTCCTCGTCCGCCAAGTACGAAGGAAGGTCGAACCATTACAGGGTAACCAATCCGATTAGCAATTTCTAATGCTTCGTCTGCCGTAACAGCCATTCCGGATTCTGGCATAGGAATATTTAGTTTTTCCATCATGTTTCTAAAGAGGTCTCGGTCTTCTGCCATGTCGATGGTTTCGGGTTGAGTTCCTAGAATATTGACGCCCGCTGCTTGAAGGGCCGTTGCCAGGTTAAGGGGGGTTTGTCCGCCGAATTGGGTGATAACCCCTAATGGTTTTTCTTTTTCATAAATGGAGATGACATCTTCTAGTGTAAGTGGTTCAAAATAGAGGCGGTCGGATGTATCGTAATCTGTAGAAACCGTTTCTGGGTTACAGTTGACAATAATAGTTTCGAACCCTAAATCTCGAAGTGCAAATGCGGCATGAACACAGCAGTAGTCAAATTCGATTCCTTGGCCAATTCGATTAGGTCCACCGCCTAAAATCATTACCTTCTTTTTGTTGGTTGTTGCAATAGATTCATCTGGGGCATTGTAAGTTGAATAGTAATAAGCTGAATCTTCTGTTCCAAATACATGGACTTTATGCCAACCTTCGGTAACACCTAAAGACTTTCGTCGGGTAGAAATTTCGAGTTCTTCTAAGCCTGTGATTTTAGCAATATATTTATCTGCAAAACCATCTTTCTTGGCTTGAACGAGTAGATCTCCGTTAATTTCTTTACCTGCAGCAATGATTTTTTCTTCGAGTTGAACTAATTCTCGCATTTGGTCAAGGAAGTAATGTTTAATTTTGGTTAATTCGAACAATTGATCGTTTGTGGCCCCTTTACGGATAGCTTCATACATAACAAATTGGCGTTGGCTGGTTGCAAATTTTAATTTGCCCAAGAGTTCTGGTAACTCGAGTTTGTTGAAGTCGGCCATAAAACCAAGGCCATATTGACCAATTTCCAAACTACGAATTGCTTTTTGAAGTGCCTCTTTATAGTTTTTACCAAGACTCATGACTTCACCAACCGCTTTCATTTGCGTGCCAAGTTTATCTTCTGAATCTTTAAATTTTTCAAATGCCCATCGTGCAAATTTGATAACAACATAATCACCAGAAGGTTTGTAGTTTGCTAAATTCCCGCAAGAACCACATGGGATTTCGTCTAGGGTTAATCCTGCAGCTAACATGGCAGAAACAAGAGCAATTGGGAATCCTGTTGCCTTACTTGCAAGCGCAGAAGAGCGTGATGTTCGTGGATTGATTTCGATAACGACAAATCGGTCTTGAACTGGGTTATAAGCGAATTGAACATTTGTCCCACCAATAACTCCAACCTCTTCGACAATATCGTATGCTGCTTTTTGAAGTCGATCTTGCACATCTTGGGAGATAGTTAACATAGGAGCTGAACAAAAAGAATCTCCTGTATGAACTCCAACTGGGTCAATATTTTCGATAAAGCAAACGGTAATTTTTTGTCCTTTTGCATCTCGAACAACTTCTAATTCAAGTTCTTCCCAACCTAAAATAGATTCTTCTATTAAAACTTGACCAATCATACTTGCCGCTACACCACGAGAAACAATGGTTCTTAATTCTTCTACATTGTAAACAAAGCCTCCGCCGGCGCCGCCCATTGTATAAGCGGGTCTAGCAACCACAGGATATCCAAGTTCACTTGCAATGACTTCGGCCTCTTCGACAGAATAAGCAGGAGCTGACTTAGCCATTTCCACACCCAATTTATCCATAGATTCTTTAAAAATAATTCGGTCTTCGCCTCGTTCAATTGACTCTACTTGAATTCCAATAACTTCTACATTGTATTTTTGTAGAACTCCGGCTTTGTCTAATTCGGAACAAAGATTTAATCCAGATTGACCTCCAAGGTTAGGAAGCAAAGCATCGGGTCGTTCCTTACGGATGATTTCTTCGAGGCGCTCTACATTTAGAGGTTCGACATAAGTGATATCGGCAGTCTCTGGATCGGTCATAATGGTTGCAGGATTGGAATTGACAAGGACAATTTTGTATCCTAATTTTCGCAATGCTTTACACGCTTGAGTTCCTGAATAGTCAAACTCACATGCTTGACCAATGATAATCGGACCAGAACCGATAATTAAAATTTTATTGATGTCGTTTCGTTTTGGCATATTGCCCCCTCTAAGAAATCGTTGTTATATAATAAAAAATTTTGCGGTTTTTAACAAGTATTTTAGACGATTATCTGTAAAAAAATATACAGAAAATATGAATATTTATACAAGAGCGAGTATCGCGCTCTTTATTGCATCAGATATTTTTCCTGGTTTATTTGCATCGCCTACTACCACTACATCTGTACAAATAGACTTTAAGTCATTGAGTAAATAATCATTTTTTTGCGCTCCTAACGAAAGGACAACGGCATCACAAGGCAACTGTTCTGTTTTGTTAGATTTTGTATCTGTCAATAAAATAGAATCTTCTTTAATCTCTGTCAGTTTTACAGAAGTTTTATAGGATGTTTTATACTCTGCAAGACGTTCTAAAACATCGCTTAAATTTTGATGATAGGCTGATGGACCTATCTGTTCTTGCATTTCGATGATTGTTACCTGATTTCCACGACACGCTAAATATTCAGCTGTTTCCAGTCCTGTTAGACCAGAGCCCGCTACAACAACATTTTTACCCTGTAAATTAGTTTTGCCTGTTAAAACATCATTGACAGAGAATACATGACTTAAATTTGAACCAACAATGGGGGGCAAAAATGGCAAAGAGCCTGTTGCAAGAACAATCATATCTGGCTTATATAGAGAAACATTTTCTGCAATTGCCTCTGTGTTTACTATAAATTCGACACCAAGCTCTTTACATTTATATTCTAAATCTGTGACAACAGTAAAAAGTCTATCTTTATTAGGCGGAGCAGCAGCAAGAAAAAGTTGCCCGCCTATTTTAGCTGCCTTTTCAAGCAATACGACATTATATTTTTGTTTCGCTAAAATTTCCGCCGACTTTAAACCTGCAACTCCTCCACCAATAACAACCGCTTTTTTACCTAAGCCAATCGGAGGAAGTGTTTCATTTGCTATTTCATACCCAATAAATGGATTTACAGCACATTCTAAAGGTTTTCCTACCCATGCATTTTTATTAAGAGTTTCAAAGCAATTAAGACAATTGATGCAGGTTGTAATGGCATCACTTTGCCCTGCTTTCGCTTTTTGAACCCAATTAGGATCACAAATAAAAGGACGCCCCAAACCAATAAAATCTTGGTATCCTTCATTTAATTGGTCTTCTGCTTGATTCACACTACGAATTAAATTTGCAGCGATAACTGGAATTTTGACGACTTCCTTAACCGATTTAGCTAAATTTTTCCGCCAGCCTGGTGCATAAGTCACTGGTTCTAGCCATTGATTCATTGTTTCATAAGTGGCAGACGATACATTAATCACATCTGCACCAGAGGCCTCAATTGCTTTGGCAAATTTAAGTCCTTCATCTAATTTGATTCCAGCTTCGTCACCCGCTTCTTTATAGTATTCATCGACCGTTAAGCGAACGGAAAGTGGAAAATCACTTCCACAGCTTTTTTTAATTCCATCTATTATATTTTTTAAAAATCGATACCGATTATCGAAGTTTCCTCCGTAAATATCGGTTCTTTTATTTGTACGAGGCGATATAAACTGCTGAATAAGATACCCATGAGATGCATGAATTTCTACACCATCGAATCCTGCCTTTTGTGCTCTTAATGCCGCCTTAATAAATTTTCGCTCTAGTTTTTTTATTTCCCAAAGATAAAGCGCTCTAGTTTTTGTTTTTAAAAATTGACATGGTACTGCAGAAGGTGCCACAACGGCAGGTGCTAACCTAAACAATTTAAGGAAACCCATGTAAAAACGAACAAGGGGACCAAATAATTTTGCAAATCCTGGAATGACGGCTTCGCATCCCATCATTAGTGGCCATACATAGATGAGTGCCGAAAAATTTTGCCTACCTGGATGATGCAATTGGGCAAAAATTTTCGTATCTGTTTCGTGTATTTTCTTCGTTAATTTTCTAAGCCCACGAATATTAAAACGATTTGCCAATGAAAGTTGACGCGGTGCACCGACTCCAGTCCAATTGTCTACTCGAGTGATTCCAGTCGTTATGAGTCCCGCACCACCTTTTGCTCGGGCAAAATAATAGTCTATTAGCCTTGAAGTGGGATTCCCATTAATTTTAGCTAATCCACATTCCATTGCAGTCATCACCGCACGATTGGCAATTTCTAGTTTCCCAATTTTCAATGGAGTAAATATTGTTTTCATCGCTTTAAGCCTCTTGGTTTCACTCTTATTTTTCGAGAATACCTTGCCGCAAACGAGTAATTTGTTTTAAGTTTTCTCCACCAAGATCTAAGATTTCTTCTGAGACTTCGACAATTTTACCAGCAACCTTAACAATATCGGACATCCCATCACTTATTCCGTCGGTAACTGTTCGCACGTCGTTAATTCCTTTGTTTGATGACACGACGGAATTGTCAATTTGCAACATGGTTGTAAAGACATTATCATTACCCGATCGGATATTTTCTATAGATGCTAATATTTCATCGGTAACATTAGTAATTTCTGACATTCCCATAAAAATTTCATTTAAAGCTTGCCCGAAATCTAATATTTTTTTATTCATTGTTTCAAAAACCGCCACCGTTTCTTCGTTAATACCAGAAGTCTCTTGAACTTGAGTAATATTTTCTTCTAGTGTCTGCTTAATAACATTCGAGTTGCTGCTAGTTTCCTCTGCTAGTTTTCTAATTTCCTCTGCGACAATAGAGAACCCTCGGCCTGCTTCTCCCGCATGAGCCGCTTCGATTGCGGCATTCATCGCAAGCAAATTTGTTCGACTAGAAATTCCATCGATAACATCAAGTACATCTAGTAGTTTTTGGCTAGAGTTTACAATTCGCGCAATCGACCCCACCGTATCCTCGATACGCCGCGCACCTGAATTTGATATAGAGATAAGATTATCCATTATGACTTTCTTTTCTTGCGTAATCCCTGTCATCTGACGCACTGACGCTGTCATTTCGAGGACAGCAGCAGAAGTCTGCGTTATAGCCGTGGTCTGAACTTCCATACTTGCTTTTATACTAGCTGTCGCTTTTCCTAATTGACTTTGCTCATTCTGGTTAAGATCTAGTATGGATAATAAGTTCTTAATTCCTCCATTCATGCGATCGATGACAGAGTCAATTTGTTTTGTAAAAACATAGGAATTATTGGCAACCTGTTGAACCTTTTCTCCAATTTCTAGCCCCTTTTGTGCAGACAGAAAAAGTTCTTTAATTTTGTCATTATTTTGCTCAACTTCTTTTGCTTTATTTCGTATTTCATAATAGACCTTGTTACTATTCATATAATTAACAACAAGCATGATATAAACAGCATGCAATGATGCCAATGTAGCTAACGTTTGATTCATGAATTCGCCTTTATCTACGACTAGCGGGTACATAAAAATATAGCAATAAATTCCTATGTAAAAGTAATGCATTATAAGAGCAGAAATAAATTGCTTTACGGAAACACCATATAGCCCAATTGCTAATCCGATACAAATATTGTATAAAGTCCCTTCTACAAGCGACAACTCTGGATTATATCTTTGAATAGCAAGATAATAAAGATAAAGACTTAAAGCCATTGAATTAAAATACGATGCAATTTTAAAATGCTTCGAGTGCAACAAAAAAAGAGAAATAACATACATGACACATACAACCACCGTAACCGCCAAGGTTAACATCGTATCACTTCGATTTTCATCAAAATTCATTGATCCAAGAAAACCTAAAATAGTTAATACAGAAAAGACCCAATTGCTCGTCGCTAAGGTTCTAACCTTTCCTAACAGCGATAAATCATCATGCCCATAAATTTGCTCTAAGCGTGCAAATAAATTAATTTTTTTGAAACCATCTTTCATATTTTATCTCCTTGCTATTAAACATTAAAGCGAAAAAACATAACATCGCCATCTTGTACAACATAATCTTTACCTTCAATTCGCAATTTTCCAGCCGCTTTTACCTTTTGTTCCGTTTCTAAATCGAATAAATCGTAGCAACTGTAAACTTCCGCCTTAATAAACCCTTTTTCAAAATCTGTGTGAATCACTGCCGCAGCTTGAGGAGCCTTCGCCCCTTCTTTAAAAGTCCAAGCACGTGCTTCGTCGGCACCCGCCGTAAAATAAGTTCGCAACCCAAGGACATTATACGCCGTTTGTATGAGTGTGTCTAATCCAGATTCCTCTAAGCCAGCTGCCTCTAGAAACTCGCTTTTTTCTTCAATTGTTTCTAAATCTGCTATTTCTGACTCTAATTTACCGCAAATAACTTGCACCATTGCCTTTTCTTTCGTCGCAAATTCTTTAACAGCTATTACATATTCATTATCGGACGTTAATCCATCTTCATCAACATTACATAAATAAATTTGTTTTTTTGCTGTAATTAGATGCAATTCATTAAGAATTTCTAGCTCAGAATCGGTATAGGTAAGACTTCTAGCTGCTTGCACATTACTTAGTGCCTCTTTTAGTCGCATTAAAAGTTCTAATTCTTCTTTAATTCGCCCATGTTTGTCTTTAGGAAGCGATTTCATCGATTTATTTGTCTTGTCGATGCGTTTTTCCACCGAATCTAAATCAGCAAGGGCTAATTCTGTATTGATGACATCGATGTCATTGATAGGGTCAATTTTATTATTGACATGAATAATATCTGCATTTTCAAAACAACGAACCACATGAATGATTGCGCCAACCTCACGTATATGCGATAAAAATCGATTTCCAAGCCCTTCCCCTTTAGATGCACCACTCACTAATCCAGCAATATCTACAAATTCTACTATTGCAGGAATAATTTTTTGGGGAGGAATAAGTTGAGCAATTTTCGTTAATCGTTTAT
>CAYJGX010000091.1:4609-9191 GCA_964369795.1 uncultured Spirochaetaceae bacterium | reverse complement strand
CCCCTGTCAAATCAATTAGCCTGACTTAAAAAGTGTCATACAAATGTATGACGTTTTTTTGCCTAACTTTTTTTTAAAAAAATCCAATTATTTTCCATAAAAATCTTGACAACTGGGGCAATAAAAGGTATTCTACCTGTGAAAGATTTCACAAGTTTAGGAGAGAAAGATGATTCCAGAACCTGCAGCACATCGGTTAGCGCGACTCACTGTCATTCTGGATCAAATTTCAAGAGAAGGGAAAACAAGGGTTTCTTCAACAACACTATCCACGTTGTCAGGGTACCCCGCAAATACCATCCGCAAAGACATCAGCTATTTAGGAAATCCTGGTGACAAGGGTGCAGGCTACGACACTGTCCAGCTGCTCTCCTTTATCCAAAACTGTTTAAACCTAACCGAACCGGTTAAGACAGGGATTGCGGGGCTTGGTAGATTAGGAAGTTCGCTTATCTCTTATCCTGGATTTAACGGACGAGGAATTAAGATTCTTGCTGGGTTTGATAGTTCTATCAATAAAATAGAACAAAGCAACATCAGCATCCCGCTTTTTCCTTCGTACGAAATCACCGAGGTGGCAGAGCAACTAAAACTCGAACTTGGAATTATCTGTGTTCCAGAAGAATTTGCTCAAAAGACGGCCGATCGCATGATCGCTGGCGGAATTAAAGGAATCCTTAACTTTTCTCCAGCAACGCTCACTGTTCCACCGACGGTCACCATGCGAAATCTTTTCGTTGCCGAAGAGCTTATCTTTTTGGCTTCACAAATACGTCAAAACTAAACGATCATCAACAAAAAAAAGGAGAAATAAGATGGCACGAGTTTACAATTTTTCAGCAGGACCTTCTGCACTACCAGAAGAGTTACTAAAGCAAGCAGCAGCCGACCTAGTCGAATATCCAGGGGCTGGCATGAGCGTTATGGAAATGAGCCACCGATCGGGTGATTACCAAGCAATTATCGACGAAACCGAAGCAAATATCAGAAAAGTGATGAGCATTCCAGATAACTACAAAGTTCTTTTCTTGCAAGGTGGGGCATCCCTTCAATTTGCAATGATTCCCATGAACCTAAAAGGCAAATTCAACAAAGCGATGTATATCAACACAGGGATGTGGACAAAAAAAGCAATCAAAGAAGCCAAAAAGCTAACCAATGTCGTCATTGGTGCAGATTCATCCGACAAAACCTTTAACTATATCCCAGAACTTCCCGAAGTTCCACAAGATTTAGACTATTGCTTTATTTGTTCTAACAATACAATCTACGGAACTAGAATGGCAGAACTCCCTAACACAGGCAACGTTCCTTTAGTTGCCGATATGTCTTCTTGCATCATGAGTGAGCCTGTAGACGTCTCCAAATACGGCCTTATTTTTGCTGGGGCACAAAAGAATTTAGGCCCAGCTGGGGTCACGCTTGTCATCATCCGAGAAGACCTAATCACCGAATGCCCAGACGAAATGCCAACCTTCCTTTCTTACAAAACTCATGCAGACGAAGGCTCCATGTTCAACACTCCTCCAACCTATGGAATTTACATGATTGGCCTCATGATGAAATGGATTCTTGCAAACGGCGGAATCGAAGGCATCCACAAGGCAAATCTTAAAAAAGCAGATATCCTTTACGGATACCTAGACAAATCAGCTATGTTCTCTGCAACTGTAGAGCCAAAAGACCGATCCCTAATGAACATTCCTTTTATTGCCAACACCGATGAATTAAATGCAAAATTTGTCAAAGAAGCAACGGCAGCTGGGTTTAAGAACCTAAAAGGACACCGAAGTGTGGGCGGTATGCGAGCGAGTATCTACAATGCCGTTTCTGCCGATGCTGTTCAAGCCCTTGTCGACTTCATGACCGAATTCGAAAATTCCAACTAAAAACAATTACATAGGAGAAAATTATGTACCGAATATCAACCCTAAACAAAATCGCCGCTTGCGGACTCGATAAACTACCAAGAGACAACTACGAAATCGCTAGTGATCTTCCAAACCCCGATGCTATCATCGTACGAAGTGCAAAAATGCACGATATGCAAATGCCTGCATCTCTAAAAGCGATTGCCCGTGCAGGTGCGGGAACCAACAACATCCCTATCGAAAAATGTAGCGAAGCGGGTATTGTCGTTTTCAACACTCCAGGAGCAAATGCAAACGCAGTTAAAGAGCTTGTCATCGCAAGCATGTTCCTTGGAAGCCGAAAAATCCACCAAGGGATTGCGTGGACCGAATCTTTAGCTGGAAAAGGCGACGAAATCCCTAAACTAGTCGAAGCTGGAAAGACAAATTTCGGCGGAAGCGAAATTAAAGGCAAAACACTTGGAGTTATCGGACTCGGAGCCATTGGCGCGGCGATTGCAAATGACGCCATTGCTCTTGGCATGAATGTCTATGGCTTTGACCCTTACATGTCAGTCGAATCTGCTTGGGGTCTTTCTAGCAAAGTAAAACGAGCAAAAGGAATTGACCACCTCTTTTCTGTTGTCGATTTCATCACGATTCACGTTCCCCTAACCGACACTACTAAAGGGCTTATCAACGCAGAAAAACTAGCAACCATGAAAGATGGCGTTGTTATTTTAAACTTTTCACGAGGCGGAATTATCGATAACCCATCAATTATTGCGGCTGCGGCATCTGGAAAAGTAGCTAGATACATCACCGACTTCCCAGAAGAAGAACTTCTTGGCCACGAAAACATCCTTTGTATCCCTCACTTAGGTGCATCCACCGAAGAAGCCGAAGACAACTGTGCAATCATGGCATGTGACCAAATTGCCGACTTCCTAGAAAATGGAAACATCGTCAACTCGGTCAACTTCCCTAACTGCGAACTCGTTATCGAACCCGATGGCCAACGCCTTATCATCATCAACAAGAACATTCCTAACATGGTTGCACAAATCACCGGCCTTCTTGCCGCACAAAATGCAAACATCACCGACATGATCAACAAAAACAAAGGCGACTTTGCTTACAACATCATCAATGTGGCAGGAACGGTATCAACTTCGCTAGTCGACGAACTTCTAAAAATCGAAGGCGTCCTCTCCGCCCGCCTTATTTAATTTTTCTTTGGGGGTTTCCCAAATTTCCTTCAGAAATTTGGGTCGCGTGCTCATGGGCTTCGGTTTTTTGGCGTTGCCAAAAGAACTCGGCTATCGCCGCCCCAACCGCCCGCTAACCTCAGGATGGGGTCGTGCAAAGTTAAGCTCCATGGAGGGAGCATCAAAAACTTTGCCTAACCCATTTTCACCACAACAATTCGTCCCTTTCTGCCTATGCAGAAAGGGATTTTTATTTTAATCCCTTTCAACTAAACCCATTCACAAAAAATGCTACTTTCTTGGAGTTAAGACTATAAAATCACAATTCTTGTGATTTCAACCAACTATAAAGTTGTTTTTTATGTAAATTTGCTATATAATTTTACATATGATTCTTAAAAGAGTTCTTTTTTTATCAATAAGCACAATTCTCATTTTTTTTACCTCATGCGAATGGGCCAAAACAAGTGTAGTAGACTATTTAGAATTTTGGACAAGCAGTGCTGCAATCGATTCGCATACTTTTGACGCAAGTTACCCCAATGGATCAAATGAAATAGCAAACATTCCTAGTACATCTGGAGACAAAACAATAACCTTTAAGGTTCGTAACCCTCAACGATACACACTAATACCAACGATAACTTGGGCAGGAGCCCCAACATCAAGCGATGGCTCTGGAGAGCGACCGAAACTAGCCATCGACTACACCATCACCCAAACCGATGACAAGCTTGGCTTTAATTTAGTATTTAAAAAAGCCTTTTTGGAACATTTAGACAGACACCCAAACGACGACAATATTAGCGCATCAATCGCTTTACAAGATAGCGCATCTGGCAGAGATTTCGAACCCTATACCTATGAAGCCATCATCAACTCTCCTCCTATACAACCTACAAATGTTTCGCTTGTAAAAAATGAAGATGTCTCCACAAACTGGTTTGTCGCATTTAATTTAGCAACGACCTCCGATCGCATTGGCATGCACGCAGACATAGTTCAAATAAAAATAAATGAAGCAATTTACAGCGTCACAATAGACTCAACTACTGGGGCAATAACGGCTAGCACCCTAGAACGATCATACCCCCATGACTCATATTTACTTGACAATGTCGAAGGCGAGGCATTTATCCACGACGAAGAAAACAGCCTTTACTTTGAAACAAGCGTTCTTACTGGGCACGACGCAACATTTTCTCTATCGTTAATTGACTCAAATGGATTAGAGTCTGACCCCATTGTTGTAACTTCTGTCGGAAAGATACGAAGCAACTATTATGTAAGCGAGACAGCAACCGACGAAGGCACGGGAAGTGCAAACACCCCATATAAAAGCCTTCAAGAGGCTATAAACGCAATAAAGAGTGCTGGCATAGTCGCAGATGTAAACTATACAGTCCATGTTCGGGGAAATATTGCAACCGAGGGGCCAAACCCAGTGACTAATGGCTTTTCAGAAATAATAAGCGATCTTCCATTTACAATTACATTACAAGGATTTAGTTCTTTAGAACCAGG
>CAYJGX010000091.1:0-4509 GCA_964369795.1 uncultured Spirochaetaceae bacterium | reverse complement strand
TATGGCGGTGGTGTATATGTAAATTCGGGTAGCACCTTTACCATGACGGGTGGAACGATTGGAGGAACTACCGAAGATGAAAAAAACACCAGCACGTCAAATGGTGGCGGTGTCTCTGTTACTAAAGATGCAACATTTACCATGAGCGATGGGATCATTAGTGGCAACACTTCCGATACCGGCGGTGGTCTCTATATTAGCGAGGCTATATTTACAATGAGTGGCAACGCCTCTATCAGTAATAACAGTGCAAGTGGTGGAAGTACCGGCATTGGGGGTGGTAGCGGAATCTATGCCAATAACGCCACTATTACCATGGACGATAATGCAAAAATAAATTCAAATAGTTCTAGCTATGTAGGTGCAATCCAGATAAATAACGGACTTTTTACAATGAACAACGGAACCATTAGCAGCAACCAAGGCGGAAGCTACGGCGGTGGCGTTTATCTTCGCGCTGGCGAATTTATAATGCTAAATGGAGTCATTGGAGGACCAGGGGAAGGCAATACGGGTTCATACGGAGGTGCTATTCTTATTCATTCAGGGAGTGCAACCATAAGCGGCGGCACGATTAGTGATAATACTTCCTCATTTGGAGCCATTTATGTTGGCGAAATTTCAGGGCAACAAGGAATCTTAAAATTAAGCGGAAAACCTATTATTAAAGACAATCTAAAAACAGACCCTACCCCCCTCAACATTACATACTCTGGTGGAAAGGTGGAAGTCATAGGAGCTCTAGATCCATCGGCACACATTGGCATTATGCCACATTCAATAAGCATTGGATCCATTGTAGCAGAAAGTAGCGACTACCCATTAAAGACGACCGACGCGTCCGCATTTATAAGCGATACCCCGGGTGCCTTCTTTCGAGCACTAGACAATAAAATACAAGTTTCTCCATCTTCTAATTACTATGTCTCAAGCCCAAGTGTAAATCCTATCGCAAGCGATACTAATGCAGGTTCGCTAACCCATCCATTTGCGAGTGTCCAAAAGGCGGTCGATACCATTTTCGATGCAACTGGGGATCTTGACGATACAAATGAATACACCATCCACATAAGTGGCGAAATAACCACAGAAGGCGACAATATAGCAGCAGGAAACATCGATACGAACGACAACGGCATGGTCGAAATAGAAAGCTTCAAAGAAGTGCACATAACTCTGCAAGGACTAGAAGATAACCCCGCAACTATCAATGCAGAATCAAAAAAGCGAGTGCTTTACATTAGCGGAGAAAACACACACGTAACCCTAGGCTCAAACTTGATTCTTACAGGTGGCAATATGTCCATTAGTAATGCCTATGGAGGAGGGGTCTATCTTGACGGTGGTCATTTAGACATGGTAGGCAATGCAAGCATCAGTGGCAACACCACTTCTACTTCTGGTTATAAGTCCGCAGGTGGTGGGATCTACATTGATCGTGGTCGGTTAAGCATGTCGGACAATGCTAGCATAAGCGATAACACAACTTCCATTTCAGGGAGTGCGATAATCTCCCATGGCGGAGGACTCTATCTAGCTAGTGGCAGTGTAGAAATGAAAGACCGTGCTAGCATAAGTGGCAACACCGCTGATAGTAACGACTCCGCCAGTGGCGGTGGAGTTTTTCTTTTTGGTGGTTCCTTAGAAATGAAAGACGATTCTACCATAAGTGACAACAATATCTCGTCTCTTAGTAGCAGTGGCTATGGCGGTGGTCTCTATATTCATTCAGATGCTCTTGTCAACCTAAGCGGAAGCCCTTCTATAACAAACAATGGAATTGGAGGCACAATAGAGAGTGGAACATGGAGTGGTGGAACCAAAAGCAACTTTTATTTTGAAAACGCTCAAACCCAAAGCCCACTCAAGGTTATTGGCCCACTCACGGGAACAGTAGGAAGTATCGGATTATATCCTCAAATTACTGCAAGTTATGCTCTTCTTGTTGATGGTGGCATCACCAATGAAAATATGTCTATTTTCACTAGCGATATAGACGATATAAGTTTTATAGCACGCAACGAGAACCTTGTGACGTCTATTAGAACCCACTTCTATGTATCTCTAACGGACTCAAATGACACCTACCCAGGCACTGCCGACAAACCCTTTTCCAGTGTACAACAAGCAGTAGATTCCATCATTCTTGGAACGGAAGGAAAGCCCGACCCAACAATGTATACTATCCACATAAGTGGCGAAATAACCAACGAGGGTTCTCCTCCCACTGGTGAAAGCTTTAACGAAGTTGACGACGCCATGGTCGAAATAGAAAGTGACACGGAGCTTCATATAACACTTCAAGGGAAAGACGGCACTGCAGAAACAAATAAAATAAATGCAGGTAATGCAAAACGAGTGCTTTACATAGAGGGTGTAGGGGCAAAGGTAACCCTTGGTGAAAACCTCACTCTTACAGGAGGAGATGCCTCTTCTAGTAGCCCTAGCTCCAGCACCTATGGTGGAGGGGTTTTTCTAAGTGGCGGTGCGAACCTCATTCTTCAAGGTGGAACCATAAGCAACAACACTGCAAACAGAGCGGGTGGCGGCGTCTATCTTACAGGCGAAACCACTAAGTTCACCATGGACAGCGGATTTATTAGCCATAATACTGTACAAGACTCCGCAGGTGATAGTGGTGGCGGTGGCGTTGCTATTTTAGATAACGCAACCTTCATTATGAACAATGGGACAATTAACAATAATAAATTGCATGGAAACGACGGCGGTGGAGTCTATTCGCAATATGCAAACTTTACGATGAACAATGGAACGATTAGCGAAAACATGGTAAAAGGTGGTGATAGCCCTAACGGAGCTGGAGTACAGGTTTCAAATACGAACTTCACCATGCACGGCGGAAGTATAATAAACAATAAAGCAACAGGAGCATTCAAATCAGGGCTAAATATCTATCAATCACATATCACCATTCAAGGAAACATCTGCATAAAAGATAACACAACTGGGCATACAATTAACAACTCTTGGGAAGTTAGTGGAGCAGGCACGCCAAGCAACCTCGTCTTTAACACCTCCGATTCTAAAACCTCAATAACAATTACAGGTGCACTCTCAGGAGACGATGGCAACATCGGACTTTCCCCAAGCGGTACAAACGGCGTCATTTTTGCAAAAAATTCAGCAAATTATGAGTACAACGCTAGTCTCTTCACCCTCGATGCATATCCAGGAATTGGTGTAGCGCGAGATAACACAAATGGCAACCTCATCCCACAAAAGGTTGCAACCCCAATAGTAAGCGCAACAGAAGCAAACGAAACGGGAGATATAACGCTCACATTAACAACGACCACAAATGATGCAACCCTTTTCTATACTACAGACAGCTCAGAACCAGCCACGACAGCAACAGGAACGACAAAAAAATACGATAGTTCCAATCTTCCAGTCATCAATGTAAGCTCTGAAAATGTAACGGTAAAGGTCATTGCAGTAAGAGCAGGGATGACCGATTCAAACACTATGCAAGAAATCTTCTCAGCTACCACTTTACAGCCTATCTTTACACCAGACCCAGCCAGCGGAGATCTACCTAACGGCACAATCATTACGATTGCTAGCACTGGTAGCGAACACATCTATTACACCACAGGCAACAGTTCTTTTGATCCAAATGCTCCTATTTCTAACGATTGGAAAGAATACAATTCAGGTGTAAACATTTCATTCCCCACAAACACAGGAGGCATCCCCGAGATAACCTATCGAGCCATTGCCACAAGAGCAAACTATAAGGACTCTAGTATTGCAACGGCGACCTACCGACAAGCAACTATTGCAGATAGCGACATTAGCATGAGCACTCCAACTCTTAGTGGCACAACCGCAAACGGCAATTTCCTTGAAAATGGAGCGATTCTAGTCATTGATCATGGTGCAGAAATAACGCAACTAGGGCTTGCAACTGCATTACAAAATGCAATCATTGTAGACAACGCAAGCGTAGAATCCGTTGCTCCCGATACGAATGAAAAAATAGCTCTCGGCGGAAACAACTTTTCCGCAGTCCTACGTGCAACCAGCGGCTACGTTTTTGATGACGGAAGCGAAACAAAAGAGTTAGACATAGACTTTTCCGTCAAACAAATGGTCGCTAGCAGCTTCACCACAAGCATTGTAAACGATCCTCCTGACATAGGGAGTGCAAATATCGGTACAATTAGTATAGGTGGGTTTACAAGCTCTTTACCAACGGTCTCTATCCCTACTGCAACCTTTGCTTACAACGACATCACCAACGACCAACGAAAAACAGCCCTTGCGAGTGCCATAAACCAAGCATTTTTGTTCGACTTACCTGCTGGGTTTAGCCAATTGAATCAGGTAACTAAAGAAAATATCTCCATAACAACCAACAACTCGCAGGCGACTGTTACGCTAACCTTTAACGCGAACACAAATTATGCATTCGATAGCAAAGGTAATACAAGCAATAATCTTACTCTCTCGCTAAACGCTTATTTTATCCCCGATGCAGACACCTAC
>CAYJGX010000090.1:8361-9292 GCA_964369795.1 uncultured Spirochaetaceae bacterium | reverse complement strand
TGCTGCTTGGCTGTGATCGTGGCCTTGCTCATGTCGATATCCTGCGCGGCTTTGGCGTCAAGTTGACTCGTGGTGAGAGTCACCTCCTTGCTGCTGGCGATGGAGGCAGCTTGTGCTTGCAGCGCGATGAATTCATCGCGTGTCGCAGCGTCTCCGTCGTCAGCCAAGAGATTGCCATGCAGCATGATGCCGCCGCCAGCCTTAGCTTGGATATTTGGCGCGACGCGCTGACCTGATGCATCGAGCATACCAGCTCCATCAACCGTGACTGCCGCAAGATTGATATCTCCCGTGTCTGTAGAGACGTGGGCATGCTGCTTGGCCTCAATAGTGACTTGTGTGAAATCAATATACAGTGCGGCTACAGCATCAAGTTGGCTCGTCGTGAGTGTCACCTCGCTACTGCTGGTGATGAAGCCTGTTTCGGCTTGGAGGAAGATAGACTCATCGAGTGTCGAGGTGTCTCCGTCGTCAGCCAATAGATTGCCCTCCAGCATGATGCTGCCACCAGCCTTGGCTTGGATAGACGGAGCGAGGCAATACCCGTCAGCGTCTAGCATACCGGCACCGTCGACGGTGATGGTCCCCAGCTTGAGGTCTCCTTTCGTCGAGGTGATATGCGCATGGAGCTTGGTAACGATATCAATATCATCAAAATCAATATCATGCTCCGTCAGCACATCCAGTCGCCCTGCCGTCAGTGTGATCTCCTTGCTACTGGTGATCGTTCCAGATGGAGCCTGCAGGATGATGGATTCATCGAACGTCGAGGCATTGCCATCATCCACGAAGAGGTCGTCATGGAGGGTGATGTCGCCGCCCGCAGTAGCTTGGATAGAGGGAGCAATGCGCGCGCCTGATGCATCAAGCATGCCAGGACCATCTACCGTGATCGCGCCTAGATCGAGGTCACCCGCTGTCGCGGTGAGCT
>CAYJGX010000090.1:0-8261 GCA_964369795.1 uncultured Spirochaetaceae bacterium | reverse complement strand
GCGTCGAATTGACTCGTGTCAATCGTCACCTCTGTGCTGCTCGTGATAGAGCCTGCCTGTGCTTGCAGCGCGATGAATTCATCGAGTGTCGTGATCTCGCCATCCTCTGCTGCGAGGTTGCCGTGGAGGGTGATGTCGCTCCCCGCTGATCCTTGGATGGAGGGGGCGATGCGCGCGCCTGATACATCGAGCATACCGGGACCATCTACCGTGATCGCGCCTAGATCGAGGTCACCCGCTGTCGCGGTGAGCTTGGCATGCTGCTTGGCTGTGATCGTGGCTTTGCTCAGATCAATGTTCTGCGCGGCTGTCGCGTCGAATTGACTCGTGTCAATCGTCACCTCTGTGCTGCTCGTGATAGAGCCTGGGTTTGCGTGCAGCTCGATGTACTCATGGAGCGTGCTCATATGCCCGTCCTCGGCCAAGAGATCGCCATGGAGGATGATATCTCCAGCAGAATCAGCGTGGATGTGAGCGATGGAGACGACGGGCATACCTGCTGAATCTATCAAGGTGCCACGACCATCCACTGTGATCATTCCGAGGTGCATCGTCCCCCCTCTTGAGCGAAGCCGTGCATAGGCCTTTCCGTGGATGGTGGATTGACGTAGATCAATGCCCTGTGCTGCAGATGCATCGAACTGGCTTGTGGTGATGGAGTTCGCTACGAGCGCGTCAATAGAGCCCCCTTGGGCGATGAGTCTGATTGATTCTGCAATCGTCTCCTCCAGCGCGTCATCCGCAAGGAGATCTCCATGGAGAGAGATCGACGTGCCAGCAGTCGCCTCAATCGAGGGTGTCACGGTGATGAACATCGCGTCCTCATCAATGAATTGTTGACCATCGACACGCACATTTCCTAGCCTCAGTGAGCCTTCCTCTGCGTGGAAGCGCGCTTGCGTTTTGCCAAAGGCGCTCACGCTGGCCATATTGATGTCTTGTGTGGCGGTGACGACGAGCGCGCTGGAGGTGATCTGCAGATCGGCATTCGCCACGATCGATCCACCCTGCGCCGTGAGGATCACGGACTCATCCAACGTCTGACTATCTCCGTCCTCTGCTAGCAAAGAGCCATTCAGCGTCATGCCTTTGCCGGCTGTTGCTTGAATGAGAGGTGCGACGGTGACATTGTTCTCAAACTCATTGATATAGTCCTGACCATCCACCTCGATAGAGCCTAGATGCAGATCGCCTTGCTTGGCATGGAGTAGAGCGCGTGATTGCGTCTCGATTTGCGTCTCGGCTAGATCAATGTCATGCTCTGCTGTGAGCTCGACAAAAGAACCTGCCGCCGTCGTGTGGAGGCTCCCATCAGCTGTCGAGTCGATCGAGCCGTCGGAGGTCTCTATCGTGATGTAGCGTCCTGCGCGGAGCTCGTCATTGATATGGATATCGCCCGTGCCGTTTACCTCGATGACGGAGCTCTCGCCCTGCACGATGACCTGTCCCAGTCCGGTATGATCTTTTGCTTCGAGGTAGATGCTTGTATCAAGTGTGCCTGAGTGGTCGGTATTGCGCGCGTTGAGTATCGTCGCGGAGACACCGAGGCCTTGGCTTGCTGTGCCGATGGCATTCTCGGATTCGGTCGCGAAGTCTACCATGGACTCGATTTGGCGATAGGAGGCGCCCAGTCGTAGGACGTCATTGAGTCGCTCTTGGGCAACGACTACGGCATCGTTTGCCGCGTCTCGATCAATTTCCATGAGTTCTGAGGTCTGCTCGGCAGATATTTTTACGGCTTCATCGCGGGATGCTGTACTAGCTGCTCCAGCCTCGGCATTCCCCAGCTCATCGGCCACGCGTGATAGAGCGGTAGCCACGGTAGAGGCTATATCGACGCCCAAACCAAAGGCGGCAGCTTGTGCTTCTGCACCGAGGTCACCCGTTGCGGGAACCGCCTGAGCGAGACCGGCTGCGAATTCAAGCCCTGCGGCAAGGGAGGATAATCCCGATAGAGTCACGTCCGCTATATAGAATGCATACGAGGCCGCGAGCGATAGAGCTTCTTTTTTCTCGAGATCCTTCTCAGAAGCCTTGAATGTCTCTTCCGCCTCTTGGAAATACTCATACGCTTTCTCGTACTTCTCTTCCGCCGTCAGCTTCGCGAACTCTGCATCTGCTAGAAGGTCGCGATAGATTCTTGCCAGAATGGCAGCATCAGCTGAGAAGGCCGTGATATCATTCTTCTGATCCTCTAGCGTCGGGATGCCCAGGGAGTATGCCGTCAGATCGACGGTATGTCCCGTAATATTGTGAGCGTCTCCGTTGTGATCGATGATATGACCGCCATATCTGCGCCCTGCGATGATGGTGACATCCCCGAGCGCGCCCGCATCAAGCAGACCGATACTCACGTGAGAATCAGCAATGATGGTGATATCTGATCCCTCTGTACCGCTCGTCTTCAGGTTGCCAAGGATGGCCACGCCTGTAGCCCCCGAGGTACCTGTCCACTGGGTGCCATCCGCTTGGATATGGAAGGAGGCGTCACCTTGCAAGACGATGGTATCGAGGGTGTCTTCGAAGATGACATTGCCCATGAGGGCATGCAGCGTCAGTGAGCTATCCTGCGCGATCGTCATGTGATCGGTCGGGTTGTCAAAGACGATGATGTCCTGCGCGGTGATGTTGATATCAGATCCCTCACGCGTCGTGAGCATTTCTGAGTCTACATAGATCTGCCCCTCATCTCGGACGACTACACTGCCCGCCGCTGTGATGATGCTCAGGATGTTGACATCGGTCGTCAGCTCACTGCCGAGGAGCTCTGTCGTCTCTATTCTGAGGGTGTCAGCTGTGATATGCACCTTGTCGGGGGGAGTCAAGGGGGTGATACGGATGTCACCCTGAGCGATGAGGGTGACTTTCTCATTCTCCGCATCAATGCGATTGACCGTGAGATCGTTGCTGGCGGTGAGGCGTATCGTGCCTGTGCTCTTTAGCGAGCCAATCACGAGGTCCTTGTCGCTCTGAGCGGCAAAGAGTCCCTCCCTGCCGAGGCTCCCATTCAACGAGCTCGCCGATATCTCCATGAGATCGCTTTCCGTGCCAAAACTATCGGCAAGGATGCTCAGATCGCCCGCATTGATGTTGAGCGCATCTCCATTGGCATCAACGATGTATTCGCCCTTGAGATGCAGGTCTCCACCATGGGTGTCCAGCAGACCTAGCTCGAGATCATCCTCATTGACAAAGGAGAGCGTGGCTGTGGTACCTGTATCGACGCTGAGCTTGAGGCGTGTGTCATTTTCTACATAGACACCACCCTGCGAGACAATAGACATCTCAGCGCTGAGGCTACTGCTGCCGGAGTTGATACGTGTGTAGAGAGCCTTCGCATCGCTACCAATTGTGCCACCAGCAGTGAGGCTGAGCTGCTGAGCATAGAGCATGATCTTGTTGATATCCTGTGCATCATAGACCTTTGCATTGAGTATGGAGCCCTTTGATGTCAGGCTCACTGCCTGGTCAGCGTCAAGATAGGCCAGCTGCATGTCTCCTGTGCCAAGCTGCTCAATGATGATAGAGCCAGACTCTGCTCGTGCTTGTAGATGTAGATTCTGATTGCCTGATTGGGTGAAGTCAATGTCGCCTGTGATTGATTCTATAAAGAGCTCACCCAGCTGAGCTTGCACATCTACCACGTCCTCATAGGCGGAGATATAGGCGCTGTCTGCGACAAACATATCGACCCCTGGATCTGTAGCGGAGCGGATAGCACCAACGTTGGTGGTGAGACGTACCTCCTGATCGGCGTGGTTCGTCTTGTGGATGATGATATCGCCGTCTAGGGCCTGCACGCTGATGTTGCCCTGATTGCCTCTCGCGGTGATGGTGCCGAGATTGAGCTCACCTAGAGAGTCAGCGCAACGCCTCCCTCTTGCTTGCTGCCCGAGTTGAGGATCGTCCCCGAGTTTGCGGTGACAAGACCTGTGGCGAACACGCTCAGGCCAAAGCCGCTGCCTCCTACGGCACCAGCCGCGCTCAGCCCAACCGTCGAGCCTGCAATGGTAGCAGTGGAGGGTGCAAGCTGCTCTTCGTCAGTTGCCGGTGTGCTCAATATGGAGCTCCCAGACGAGGTGATCTGTATATGACCACCAGCCATCACATTGGACGAGGCGATGACATGACCCGTCTGAGTGATGGTCACGGTCTCATTCGTCGCTTTCAGAGATTTTGTGAGAGCGTCGTACGCGTCTTGACCGTTTTGGCGAGCCGATATGATATTAAATATCAGTATTTTGGAGTTATTTTCTAAGCTGATGCTGCCCGTGTAGGTCGTCGCGCCGAAGGTGGTCAGCTGGGAGTCCGTGAGCGTGATATCGCCCGCGGCGCGTATGCTGAGATTGGCCGATGACGCCTTGATCGAGCCTGTGATATCGCCCTGCTCGTGAGAGATCTGTACAGAGGCAGATTCCTCAGCGATGTGGCTGGTGCTCGCCTCTATGTCGAGCTTGAGCTCTCCGGCGCGCTTGTTATCAATAGCGACGTATCCTTGTTGCGATTCAGTCCGCACCTTCAAGTTGCTGGTGGCGGTTTTGAGCGCAGAGAGTGCTGCGCTGGCATCAGCCCCACTGCCTACGTAGGTCGCATTGCCCACGCTGTTCTTCGCATAGAGATCGAGAGACGGTGCGATAAGGAGCACCTCCGTGGAAGCCACATCATGATTGATGTAGTCCCCAGAGTGCAGCTTCACCGAGTTCGACGTATTCGTGCCCGAGCTGAGCGCCTCGGCGATGACGATGCCTTTCGCCTCCTTGATATCAATATTGCCCTGGTGAGCTGTGATGCGATCGAGGATGAGCGCGTCGGTCTGAGAGCTATTATTTGCGAGCACCACATTGCCTGTGAGTGTCTCTGCGGAGAAACGCGAGAACTGCGATGCTTGTATGTTGATACCCGTCTGCGCCGTCAGGCTCGCGTCATTGATCTGGATGCTAGCATCCGCTCCACTGACGATAGATCCCGTCTGCTGATTGATGGTCAAGCTGCCAGTGATCAGCATATCCTCAAGCGAGAGCGAGCTAGAATTGTTCGACGTGAGGCTCAGATCGCCTGCCACATCGGCAGAGAGCGCCTCTGTCAGGGAGTCGGAGATGAGCACGTCGCCCGTGGACTTGACCGTCAGGTCGGAGAGCTCGGATTGTCTCAGCTCGATGCCCGTGTCGGACTCGATGTGCGACTTGCCCTTCGCCTTGATCTTGCGCGTGGAGCGCACTTTGCCGCCCTTGGCCTTGACCGTGACCTTTCCGAATAGATCATCCAGGGAGTTCGCCTCGACCTTGCCCGTGTTGTTGATGACGGAGGTGACGATGTCGCGCTTGACATTTGCCGTCATGATGATATGACCACCATTGACAGTTATCTCTCCTGCATTGGACACACCGGGTTCTTTGGTCTTGTTGCCATTCTCGTCATTGACTTGATCGGCTATCTCGCCTGTCACCTCAAAGCTAATCAGGCCTGAATCGTGGAAGGAGATCGACGCCGCGCTGCCTGCACCGAGGCCGATATGGCCACGCTTGGCCACCACGAGCTTGCCCGAGGCGCGATTCTCCACATTGGCCGCAATCAGGTAGATAAAGCCATCATCTCCTGTTTGAATTGTACCTTCATTGATGACGGAGGCGAGGTCTTTTGCCATATCTTGGTTAAAGCTGTAGTCGCCTCGAAGAAAGGCATCATTGCTCATATCCAGCGTCGAGGCAACCAAGCCGCCGACATCTACCTTGGAGCCCTTGCCGAACAGAATGCCATTGGGATTGATCAAAAAGACATTCCCGTTCGCCGTCATGGTGCCCATGATGGTCGATATATTGTCGCCCGTGACGCGATTGAGCGTGATGGCGTGAGAGCCCGTCCGGTGATCAAAGCGCACGGTCTCGTTGGCCGCAATGCTGAAGTCATTCCAGTTGATGATCGCTTTGTCTGTAAACTGGGTGATCTGCGTCGTATTCGATCCCGAAGCGATGAAGGCTGAACCTGAGCCTTCGACGACAGTGCCCCCACTGGGGGCGGCCATGGTAGGCTGGATAGATAGGGTGAATGCTGCCACTCCTGCCAGAGGAGTCGACATACTCAGGCAGCGCAGCAGGGCGCGCCTGAGAGAATGGGGTATATGGAGTTTCATATTTGAATGATTGAGTGAAAAATAGTTATTTGTAGATGTGTTGGACGCTGCCAACAATTAGAACGAGTACCTGAGCTGACCATAAACATAGAGCTCATCTCCGTAACGACCGCCAACTGGGACGGCCAGATCGACGCGTGCATCCCATCCCTCATAGATCTGAGATCTGATACCTACGCCAGCTCCCGCCGCGTCAAAGGTGCGCTCCTTGTACAAAAGAGGTTTCTTTGTATGAGTCACGCCATAGTCGAAGAAGGCTGCAAGCTGGAGACTGGGGAAGCCCTCGCGCACATTGTAGCGCAGCTCCGCATTGATAATCACGCCCTGATCGCCATAATCCAGAGAATAAGGCTGACCACGCACACTATTGGCCCCACCCAGATAGATCTGCTCACTGGAGACGAGAGGATCAAGGGAGGCCTGCGCCGTTATATTAAAGATACCGTAGACTCGCTCGTTGAATCTCTGCAGACGCATGCCACTGAAAACAAGTTTGCTAAAGCTATTGTCAGCCTCGGAGAATGCGCGGCTGGAGAGGATGGAGTCGTTCTCCATCCCGCCCAAGAACTCACCGAGCCCCTGATGCCAGAAGAGCGACAGGTAGGTGCGCCCCTTGCTATCACTGTGCTCAAAATTCGCCCCAAAGCGCAGCTTGCGAATATTATCCTCAATTGTTTGGAGACCAAGCATCTCCTGATTCATATACTGCCAGTCAAACATGGCCTGGAGCTCCAGCTTCGTCTTCGCGGAGTAGATGAGCTGCTGGCTCACCCCAATCCCCCAAGAGAGGCTGTCACCGTTGATATCCAATAGCTCAAACTCATTGCCCGCCGTGTTGTTCCCCTGCGAAAAATACGCTCGGGCAAAGGTCCCATAGCTCGTCACGGGAATGCTATAGTCCACTTGATACGACCACGTATCAAGCTGATCGAGCGCGACTGAGGCAAAAATAGAAGCCATATCCCCAAGACCACTCGGGTTCTGCAGCGCGATGTAGGGGATGAGCCTGTATTCACCCGCGGTCTCGGAGCCAAAGTTGTTCAACTCAATGGATCCCGTCACGAGCGGTTTTTCCTTCACATTGAGTTTCATATTTGTCGTGCCGACCTCGTCACCCATTGATAAGGATGAGGCTATCTCAAGGCCAGGATAGCTATTGAGTAGTGTTAGGGGACGCTCAGCCTGAGCGATGCTAAAGATTTTATTGCGTTCCAAATAGGAGTCAATCACCTTGACGAGCGTCTTCTCCGCGTAGCGCTTGTTGCCCTTGACCGACACCTTGCCCAGCTTTCCCTCCAGCACCTCAATGGTGAGGACATTCTTGTCAATGCCACCGTGCGGGATGAACACCTTCACGATGGGGTAGTCGTTATTATTATAATAACGCTCAATATCAAAGGCGAGGTTTAGAATCTGTACAAAGTTGAGATTTTTCCCCAGCTTGGGCGCCACGACAGCACGCAGTGTTTGATCATCATAGAGCTCATTGCCTGTGATGTTGACATCTTTGATATAAACTGTGCGAGCATCCGCTTTGCTCGTCGGTGGGTCTTTCTCATTGGGGTCACGTTTTTCCTTTGCCCGAATCTTGCCTTGATCCAAGGTTTGAGAAATGGCAGAAGCATAGGGCGCGCGCGTATTCGCAGAAGGTGCCGATCCAGCTCGAAGGTGCTGCTCAGCCATCGCCATTCCACTAGCTACGAGAAGCAGTGTTGTGAGATTTTGGTATTTCATTGTGAGAGTGTAATATAGAGTTTTTATTTATCGTATAATATGGCAAATACAGCATGTTACGAGATGCGGTATAGGGATGGGTTTCAATGTAGCACTCAGTATATAAGAGTACAAGAATTATTGAAAATTAAATATTAAAACAAAGTAACATTATAACATTTAGTGGTATTACAAAGGTTTATGCATTAGAAGTTAGTTAAGATTTCTTAACTAATGTACTTAATGAGAATCAACCGTCAAATAGGCAGCGTGAGCATTGAGGGCTCGCTGTGAAGATAGCGAGCTAGCTTTGCTATCGAGATCAGATAGGTGTCTGAAAAGCAAAAAGAGCTAAGATAAAATATCTTAGCTCTTTTTTGCACGGAGCGAGAGGGATTCGAACCCTCGGTAAGGATTT
>CAYJGX010000089.1:0-9316 GCA_964369795.1 uncultured Spirochaetaceae bacterium | reverse complement strand
ATCCTATCCCAAAATTACCAAACAATGAACTCTCTTGGGATGCAGAAGTTTCCGACAAAGTCCAAACGATCAATAAGATCGATACGCAAGAAGAACTCGAGGCCGAGCTTGTGCGAATGAGAGCAAAGTATAAACCTTTCTTGCAAGATATTGCCCCTAAAATGGAAGAACGACTGCAACACGAATTTTATTCATTTGATTGGCGAATGGCAGAAAAATCCGAATGGAAAAATGACGCAGAAGCGATTGCAGGCAAAGGGGAGTGGATTGACCAAAAAATTCCTCATTACGATGGACCTATTGGCGACGCCTATTCCTACTATAGAAAAGAGGTAGAACTAGATGCCGCTTGGATGGAAAAAGATCGAATTTTCATGCATTTTCAAGGGGTTGACTACTACACTTGGCTCTATGTGAACGGCGAATTAGCAGGTTATCACGAAGGTTTATTTGATGCCTTTGAATTTGATATTCGCCCTCTAGTAAAAGAGGGAAAAAACACCATTTTGGTGAAAGTGGGGAATACGGGTTCTCATATTGGGACCACTTCACCCTTGTATCCTGGTGTAAAAACGGTTGGCAATAAGTTTGCGGCTAACGGAAGTCCAGGATGGGACGATCCTTACAATGGTTGGATTAATACCCCCGCGGGTATGGGACTCTGGCAACGATGTTGGCTAGAAGGCAGAAACGATGTTTTCGTGAATGACCTTTTCGTCCGACCTATTTTAGCCGAGGAAAAGGCGGAAGTTCGAGTCGAAGTGGGGATGGATGCCTCGCTTCTTGCTAGTGTTGATGGCTTGAGTGCTCAATTTTCTCTCTTTGGTCAAAATTTTAAGAGAACCGTTTATGATAAGGTTGCCGTTATTCCAGAATGGAAAGAAAAAAATGTTAATATTTTTATGTCTCCACAACCCGAAGGCACCAAAGCATCAAACTATATTGTGCGAGAATTCTCTTTCTTCATCGATCTAAAAGATCCAAAAGTTTGGAACCATGAGACTCCCTATTTGTATCAAATGCAAATGAGTTTGTTAGAAGATGGTAAAGTGGTCGATAGCAAAAAGCAACAATTTGGAATGCGAAGTTTTACCCAGGACGATAACTCCTATCCAAAAGGCAGGTACTACCTAAATGGCGACGAAATTCGCCTTCGGGGTGCAAACATGATGGGTAATATTATGCAATGTGTCATTCGCCGTGATTACGACCAGTTAATAGACGATATTTTGCTAGCAAAAATTGCCAATATGAACTTTTGGAGAATGACCCAACAACCTTGTCAGCCTATTGCTTTTGAATATTTTGATAAACTAGGGCTTTTAGCACAAGCCGATTTGCCCACTTTCTCTTATATCCCACGAGCGCAAGAGGCTGAATTGTATCGACAAATTTGTGTACTACACCGACACGTGCGTAGATATCCTTCTAATGCACAAATTAGTTTTATCAACGAACCGATGTTTCACTCCCTTCCAGGGCGTGACCTACCTCGGCTAGATATTCCAGAAACAGGGCTTGTTTTTGCTGATGCAGAAGTGCGAGGTCGCGAAATTAACCCAGACCAAGTGGTTAAATGGGTCGATGGCGACTATGCTAATATGAACCCTGAATATCCAGACCATCATACTTACAGCTTGTGGTATTGGAAACACGCGATTGAATTTAATAAACACTACAAAGGGGCATGGTGTAAAACCCGAGAAGGGTGGATGCACGGCTGTGGCGAATATGGAATCGAAGGACTCGATAGCTACGAAGTGATGACCAAATACTATCCTAAAGAATGGTTAGGAATTCAGGAAGATGGTAGCTGGAACTTTAAAGCATTACCTAGCCAAACACCAAAAGACGAGTTTAAACGCTGGATTGGCGAACCTAAAACCATGCAAGATGCCATTAAACAATCTAGAATGCATCAACAAGTCGGTATTCGGCTTCAAACTGAAGCCTTCCGCCGAGATCCTAAAAACAACTCCCTTGCCATCCACCTACTCATTTGTGCGTGGCCGGCAAGCTGGGTTAAAACCGTGATTGATGTAGACCGGGTCGCTAAGCCCGCCTATTACGAATTCAAGGACGCCTTAGCTCCCATCGCTGTCAACTTACGCCCTGACGCCTTCTACGGAGTCTCTGGCGAAGTTAATAAAACCGGACTTTGGATTTGCAACGACACCGCAACCCCAACCGACGGTTACACCGCAAACTACCGCGTGACCACTGCAGACGGCGTCGTCTTAAAAACAGGAAGCTCTGCCGTTACAGGGAAAATTTGCAAACCCAATTTTCAGGGTTGGTTAAACTTTCAACTCCCGAAAGTCGAGAAAGAGACCCAACTCACCCTAACCGTGAGCCTCACCGACGAAAAGGGAAACTATGTACACGACAAATCGGTCGGGATCACCGTCTATCCTACCAAAGCAGAGGTCGAGGCTATCCGCAAAACGGGTAAAACGCCAGGTAGCTGGTTCCAATATTTAATAGAAAGCTAATTAAAACGGTCATAGCAAGTGTTACCTAAAAGGTAATACTTGCTATGACCGTTTATTGCAAAAAGAACCTCTTGTAAATCATATTACCTTTTAGGTAATTAATTTTCCAAGGGGTTTTATTTCGGACGCGACAAAAAAATTAGAGTTGACTTGTCTGTAAAATTGTGTATACTATAGATATGAAAAGAAATAAGACGAAATCAATCTTTGGAGCAATTGTCTCGGCTATGCTAATTTTAGCTTGTAGCGTTGCGTATGCCTTAATCTTTATTTACATCCCGATAACTGGGTATAGAATTGCTGGCGGTGTAATCGTTGGAGTTGTAATTATTGGTTTAGGTTGGGTGCTAGTAGAACGATTTAAGGAAATTGGAGGAGGAGAAACAGATGATCTTAGTAACTACTGAAAAAATTGAGGGAAAAGAGTTAGAAACTCTTGGACTAGTAAGAGGGTGTACCGTTCAAAGCAAAAATGCCATAAGAGACCTTGGTGCAGGGTTTAAAACCATTGTGGGTGGAGAATTAAAAGGCTATACAGAAATGATGAATGATGCACGAGCCCTTGCGACAAAGCGAATGGTTAGCGAGGCAGAAGCTCTTGGCGCAGATGCAATTGTTTGCATGCGATATGCCTCTTCAGCAGTTATGCAAGGTGCCGCAGAAGTTATTTCCTACGGCACTGCAGTTAAGTTTAAATAAAGCTACTAACGAGCTTTAATAACGAATTTTATGAACTTTGCCCAATCCTGTTAAAGGCATTTGAGCATTTGTATCGACCAGGTAATTTTTAAAGACTTCTTGCATTTCTTTAAATTTACCTGGTTCTTTTTTTGCTACATTGTTTTCTTCTTTAATGTCGGCAGACACGTTATACATTTCCCATTTTTTTGTTCGGTAAAAATAGATGATTTTGTAGTCGCCTTTTCGAACCATTGTGTAGGGTTGGTAGCCCGTTTTAGTTCCTAAATTGCGAGTCCATTGGTGTGGGAAATGTGCACCAAAAACTCTAGTTTGATGGCTTTCGGGTGCCTTGCTAGCATTTAAGTAGGGAAGGAAAGAAGTTCCATCTAATTTTTGAGGGATTGTATCCCAAGCGGTAAATCCAGCTAGACTAAGAAAAGAAGGGTACATGTCTTCGATAATGAGAAGCGTGTCGCTTCGTTTTCCAGTGGCAATATTTGAGAGCTGGGGAGGATTATTTGCGCCCCGTTTTGCTGGAGCAATAATCGTTGGAACCCGAACCCCGCCTTCATAGCAAGAACCTTTTCCTTCTCGTAGTGGATAGTTATGAGTGTCCGTTCCGCCATAAATGCTTTTTCCACGGCCACCTGCTTTTTGAGTGGGCCCTCCGTTGTCTGAAGAAAAAATGACAATGGTATTTTCTGCAACCCCTTTTGCTTCTAAATGATCTAAGAGTTGCCCTAAGCTGTCATCCATCGATTCAATGAGCGAACTATAGGCTGCTTCCGTTGAGTTGATTCCTTGATCTAGATATTTTTGGACAAATTTAGGATTTGCGTCGAAAGGACTATGGATTCCATAATGAGCCATATATAAATAAAAGGGTTTTTCTTCTGCAATAGCTAAATCGATCGCAGCCATTGCCTCGTTGGTGAGTGCTTGATCTAAGAAAATATCGGTTCCATGGTATTTTTCTAGGCCTGGAATTCCCCATGGCCGAGTATGTTCTCCTTTTTTATTTCCGAAATTTTCTTCGCCATAATAGGACTTAGGCCCACCAGCGGCATGGCCAGCAATATTGATATCAAAACCAAGATTTGTTGGATCTTCACCCGGAGAATCGATCACTCCCCAATGGGCTTTTCCGCAGTGAATCGTTTTATAACCTAAATCTTGTAGAGCTTCTGGCATTGTTAGCTCGTCATCGCTAGGTTGTATCCCGTTAAATTTCCATACGGGTGGTTTAAAATTATAAGCTTCATATTCTTCTGGATTGTCAGGACGTAGAGTCCAATTGGTGACCTTATGCCGTGCGGGAGTTTCGCCTGTTAAAATAGAGGTTCTTGTAGGAGAGCAAACAGGGGAGGAATAAGATTGAGTAAAGGTAACCCCCATATCGGCTAGCCGTTGCATGTTAGGCGTTTGGTATTGCTCGTTAAATTTAGTTTTCTCCGTCCAGAAAGGAACAGAGGTGTCTTGCCATCCCATATCGTCAATTAAGAAGAAGAGGATGTTTGGTTTCTCTGGCGATTGCACTGCTTTTTCGGCTAGAAGGGCAGCCGGCATTGCAAGCGAGGTAAGTGCTAATGTTGAAAGCGTTGTTATTGATGTTTTTGTCATATTTGTCTCCTTTTAGTTAAATGCAGCTATCTCTGTGAGATATTGTTTTTGATTAATGGCAAACCACACTTCGCTACATTCAGGGACATGCATTCCGTGGCTAGTGCCAAGTCCCCCATGGTCAGCGGTCAGAATAATGAGCCAATCTTCTTGTGCATAGGTGGCTCTTGCCTTAATTGTATTGATAATTTCTTGTGCAAGAGCATCGGTAGCCATTATTTGATCGTTATAAGCTTGCACTAGAGGATCAAATCCTTTGCTATGGCCCGCTCCGTCGGGGGCATCGAGTTGAACAAAAATGACATCGGCTTCGTTTGCACTAATAGCTTCTTTAGTTCTTGTAGCAATATCGATGTCCTTAGGGTGATAGCCTTTAACTCCAGATGGAACATTGTATTTAAAGAAGGTGTTGCTATTTTTTTCTCGGGATAAAATATTGTCGTTTAACCAACCCCAGGCACTAAGGGAGGCAGCATTATAGCCTAGATCTTGTGCTTTTGCCAGGAAACTAATGGTTGAACTTTTTTGAAAGCCAGAATTATTCTTAAATCCATGTTTGTTGGCCCAAGTCCCAAAAAGAAGAGTGGCCCAGCCAGGAGCACTTGAAGTGTCTTGTTTTGTTACCCATGCATTTGGATCGCCTCCAGTAAAGGCGTAATAAAGCCCTCCGTCGGGTTCGTTTTTTATCCCCCAAATTGCAGGAGGGGTTAGTGCTAATGTTGCATCGAGGCGAGCCCCATCGTAACCAATCATAAGTGCCTTTTTTTCTTTGCCATTGTCTTCCGATTGCAAAAAATGAACAATTGTGTTTGCTAGAACGGTGTGTGGCAAGATCGTCTCTAAGCTATTTTCTGTCTCGCTACTTCCAGGGAGTAGGTCGTATTTCATTTGAGTTTCGTTTTCTTTGTAGTTCCAACTTGTTTGACAAGCCATTAGCATGAGAGCTAATAGACCCACAAATATCTTAACATAATTCATTATAAATCTCCTATCAGTTTATATAAGAAATTATACAATGAACTCCATCATCTCGCAAGAAAAAGTTTCTAAAGAGTGGGTTATATTTGTCGACCTTGCTTAATAAGTTCACATCATTTTTAGGGATTTTTTATTATGGCGTGCCCCTACGGGTCGCCGCTTTCAGAGCTAGGTTCTTAAGTTCTTTTATTGTAGAACTTAAGGAACTCGCTTCGCGACTCTTACAGCGGCTCACGCGTAAAATACTGGCAAAAACTAACGATAATTAGGGTGCAACATTAGTATAGATGTAACGAATGACAGAGTCTATTTTTGTTTTTCCAACTGCGGGAGCCTTAATGCGTATTGTTATCTCGTGTTCACCCTCACCAATGTAATTTTCTAGAATAAAGGGATAGGGGAGGTATAAATATTCGCTCCAAGGTGTCTGAGTATTGATCTCTTTCCAGTTAGCACCATCTAGTTGATACTCTAAAATTGGCGAATGGGGACCCGAGATTGCCATAAAGCCAAATGTGTTGCCTGTAAATTTTAAAGTAAAACTGTCGCCAACCTTACTCCCTTCAAGGACGGGACAATTTTTATAGCCATCTCGGGTTTCAATGGGAAGAGAGGCTTTCCAATTTGCAGTTTGTCTAAAACCATTTAATGTTAAAGTGTCTGCTTTTAGGGTATCGGTAGCAACAATTTTGCCGTTAATCCATAAATTGGGAGAGAGTTGTGTTGGTAAAGCTTGGGATTCGGGTTTGGTAGTGTAGTCAACCTTGTTAAATATCTTTCTAATGGCATTCGCATAAATCGTTTGCCCAAACGCAGAAGGATGGAGATCGACAAAATCATTTTCCCAGCTAAATTGATCTTCTTGAAGACGGTCATAGACCTCCCGAGCTAAATTGATTTGCGAAATCCCGTAGTGACTGGCAATTTTACTATGGGAAGCTGTCGTTTTCGATTCTTCTTCCTTCGCAAATGCACTGTCAAACGCTGGCATGTAAAAATGGAGCCACAAAATTGAAAGATCTGGGTTTTCTAGCAAGGCACCACGGATAACCGATTCTGCTGCAATATCAATTTGATCTGGATCCTCGATCTGGTTGTCGTTGACTGCCGCCTCGTAAACAAGGAGGTCAACCCCTTCTGGGAGGTCGGAACTTCGTCTAAAGGCGTGTGCCCTAGAATCGAAGGAGGGAATGCCTGCCATGGTAAAGGTAAATTCGCAATTTGGGAAACGTTCTTGGAGCATTTGCATGGTCGCATTTCTCCAACCAGGATTATAGGTGATAGAACCTCCTAAAAAGGCGACAGATCCTTTGCCCTCTGTTTCAAATTTGTAAAAGGCCGATGCTAAATTGTTTGTGTGCGTTTCCCATTGTTGCATTGTCGTTGCATCTAAATCGGGAAGGGCAGTGTGGTTGTTTGCCCATAATACTAATTTAGGAATATCTGGAATATCGAAATGGTGACCTTGTAAACGGGCATTGAGCCTAGTTTCTTCTATCGTGATAGAGCCCCCAGCGGCCCGAAAGGCTGCTGCAAAGGCATGGCTGTTTTTAGTAGGGGGAACAATTTCGTCATCGGGGCAAACAATGTGGTAAATAGGAATTTTGTTTTCTGCCAGTTTCTTTGCATGTTTAATGGGATTTAATGGGGAATTGATGGCTTCTTCATCGCTTGTAAATCCATAGGCCTCTTTTAGCATTGTCCAGTGTTCTGGGACAAGGACTCCATTTCCAACACCTGGCCATGAAGTGTAATCGCAAACAGGTGCGTCTCCCATGACAAAGGCTGTACATTCGGGATAGGTTGCTGCAAAATTATGGATGAATAATCCGCCCCGACTCACTCCATAAAGTCCCGCTTTTGGATTGAGTTTATATTTTGGGACTAATAGGTCATAGGTTTTTTTCCATGACTTCATGGCTCTTGGGCTCCCAAGCTCGTTTTCGGTGTTTAGGTAGACAATGTGATAACCTGCTTTTAAGAAAGCTGCGTCTATTTCACTGTGGTAGGTGGGAAAGCGTGCTCGCCAAAGCCATGGGTTTCCCGGAGCTGCATTTTTTGGGGTTCGAATCCAGCCGTCGTAGCCGTCTACATTAATAATTTCTTCTCCTTTTTGATATAAAGGGAAGGTTAAACAGCCCATCAGTATTAGGGCAGAAGCAACAAACAAAAGTACAGTAGCTATTTTTTGTCTCATTTTAGTTCCTTTTTTTCCTTTTTATAAAATATAGTAGCATGAATATTATCTGCCGTCAAATTATATCTAATATAATTGGTATACTAAATAGGGGTAAAAAAAAGAAAAAAAAGAAAAAAAACTAAAAAAGTATTAGAATTTTCTCTAAAATATAGGTAAAATATGAAAAATGATGACATTAAAAAGTTTAATGATTCATAATCATAGGGCTCAAATAAAAACTTTGTAAAATATTTTGGGGGTTGCAAAGAATTTTTATTTGAGCTATTTTTTGTTATAGGAACTTTGAATGAAAATTAAGTTTGCCAAAGATTATGGGTTTTGCATGGGGGTTACTCGTGCTGTCGACATTGTCGATCAACAAATAGAAAAGACTCCTGTGGTTGCAGATAGAAAAATATGGACATTTGGTCCTCTTATCCACAACGAAACTTACATGAATAAAATTGCGGAGCAAGGAGTCTCAGTTGCAACAGAAACTACAAAACTAGGCGAAAAAGACACTGTAATTCTTAGGACGCATGGTTTGGCTCCAAATCAAAAAGCGAGGCTATCCGCTACACAAGCGACCATCATCGACGCAACTTGCCCGAAAGTTGCCCATAGCCAGAAACTTATTACCGAATTTACTCAAGCAAATCCAGACTCAATCGTTCTAATCGCAGGAGACCGCAATCACGGCGAAGTCGAGGCTCTATGCGGTTATGCCACCTATTCAGTTGTACTAGAGAATGCGAATCAAGCGAGTGCGTGGATAGCGGCGACCAACCGCTGCGAGCCACAGGGGTCGCCACTTTTACTTTTGGCGCAAACCACCTTTAGCCCCGAAGCTTTTTCTCAAATCATAGACGTCTTTAAAAAGGCAAGCGTAGAAAACATAACTGTCAAGGAGACTATTTGTCGAGCAACGGAAATGCGACAAAAGGCGCTAAAGGAGCTCTTGCCCCATGTGGATGCCGTATTAGTCATTGGAGGTAAAGAAAGTGCAAATACAAAACGTCTTGCTAATATTGCGCTAGAGGCAGGGAAGCCAACTTATTTAATCGAAAATAGCTACGATTTACCAGAATCTCTTTTACTACAAAAAAAATCTAATAATGATTTTGTTCTTGGAGTTACCGCGGGAGCCTCGACACCTAAATGGGTTATTGAAGAGGTCATTTTTTCCTTGCAAAATATTAACTAAAAATTTAAATGATTTTAGTTAATATTACTTGTCAGATTTCAAAACTCATGCAATAATGTAGTATACAAGTGAGGTGTAAAATGAAAAAAAAATTAAAGTTGTGTCTACTAATCGCTTTTGCAATCTTTGCAGTAAGCTGTAGTGTAGAGCTCGGAACATTGC
>CAYJGX010000088.1:8238-9417 GCA_964369795.1 uncultured Spirochaetaceae bacterium | reverse complement strand
AAAATAGAGTCGCATTTGCTTCTAGCATGCCATACAATAATGTTGATGATATTACAAATATCTCGGTGGAAAATTTTAATGACACCTCCTATAAGGAAGCTACTAAAATGCTCTATCTAGGATCAGTTGCGAATAATGAAGATTTAGTATTTGAAGATAATTCTTCGGGTCATATGCGACTCCAACCAACAAGTTATAGCTATTATGTCATTGCAAACGAATCTTTTATACATGCAGAAGGTTACAGAACAGTCATTTCGGATCGTGAATTTATCCAACTTGTAAGTCGTCACTTAGATAGAATGATGACTGAAATGCATAGTGGGAGTTGGACAACAGAAGGGGGAGGGACTTATTCATCTAGTTATAATACAGATGCTTTTGCAAACTCTAGATGGACTCGAACATATAGTATTAATAATTTTAAAAGCGACTACTTAATTTTAACAACCGAGGGTGGGTTTCCATATCTTACAGAAGGCGCAATGCAAACCCACGAAGGTGCCCTTATGCGCGATGGAGGATGGAAATACAATGCAGGAATTTGGTGGTATACTGTACGAAATGCTAAAATTAAAGTCTCGGGACGATATACCGGAACTATATATTACAACTTATCAAGGGATAACGATGAATATGAGGCTAATGGTGGGGCTCGTTGGGCAGACTTCGCAGAACTTTCTACCGAAAAAGATTTTGGCATGAGTTCAAATAATTTAGTAACGCAGGGGCACTATTCAATTACCCGCGGAGGCAAGGAGCCGTATATGATTAGGTGGGACGAAGGTTTAGATACTTTAGATTATTACAGGAGCCACGATGACTTTGCCTCTAAATCAAATAAGCAAGAAATTAAGGTCGAGCCTTTCTTTAATAGTGATTTTGTAGAATGGAAATAGGGGAAGTAAAATGAAAAATTATATAATTCTAATAATTGCAATTTTTACACTGGTTTTCAATGTTTCTTGTCCAAATTCTGGAGATTTATTAAAAGGAATCGTAGATACTGTTATTCCTTCTTTGGACGAAGTTGAAGGTGTCGATGGCATTATTGATAACTCTGTTATCACTGTTGGAGACATTTCTGTCAAACAAGATGGGACTAATGCGGCACTTAACATAGAGTGGGGCTCAAATTCTCACGCAGATTCATTTGTTTTATACCGGGCAGAGGCTAAG
>CAYJGX010000088.1:347-8228 GCA_964369795.1 uncultured Spirochaetaceae bacterium | reverse complement strand
CTTGGTGATAGAAATAGAATCTTACGCTATGAAAATTTTGAGGATCCTGTTTGGGAAGAGCTTATCAGAATCAAGAATAATACCGAAAATCCTGTTGTAACTTACAAAGATAGTGAGGTAACCACAGGAAAAGGCTATTCTTATACTTTAAAAGCGCTCAAAAGTCAATTTGAAGTTCTCTATGAAAGCAAAGCTTCAACTGTTGAAATAGGTGCACTCATACATTCTCCTCTAGATAGTTTTGCATCTTTAAAAGAATCTTTTGAATACATTTCTGTTCAATGGAGTCCAATAGTAGGTGCAATTCAATATAAAATCTATCGAGCAACTGGGCAATATATAGAATCCGATGATGGCGAAGGAAATATTGTTTCCCTTTCTCCCTCTGCTCCAGACACAAATTATACTTTAATAGATACAACTCCAATACCATTTTATGAAGATCTTGCTAACAAACACAGTCAAACTATCAATATAAGCTTTTTTTATAAAATTGCTGCTGTTGTAAATGGTTTTGAAACAGACTATACAAAAGGAGCACTCGCTATTGGGGAATTTTTACCTCCTGGAGCCATTCCGCCTCCTGCAAATGTTCGGGTATCGCGTGGCTTAGTCAATTCAATCGAAGTTACATGGGAAGCTCGAAATGCTGTTAAAGATTATGTTATTTATCGCAATGTAAATAAAAATATTGCCAATGGTTCTATAGAAAAAACAATCCAAGAAATTGGAAGAGTTTCAGGAAATGATACAATTTTTACCGATATAAGAAGCGATGAAAATCCTTTAAATAGTTCTAATCATTATTGGTATTCTGTTTCTTGTATTAACGACAAAGGGGCAGAAGGACGACGATCATCGGATATTCTAAATGCAGATGGATTAGACAATGATGGCTGTTTGTATGCTAACGAAGGATTTATTTTGTCGATTCCAGAACCTCAATCTTTATTTATTCCCTCTGTCGCAGATGCTAACATAGGTATTTCACTTGTTCAATGGGATCAAGTGCCTGCTGCTTCTGGGTATCAAGTTCTAGTCGATGGGAATCTTATTGATCAAATAATTCATGAAACGATTTATATCAATTTTTTAGCAACTCGCGGTTCTTCTTATCAAGTTAAAGCAGTAAAGATTAACAGTCAAGGAGTAGAGGAAAGTACTGGGCCGTCTAAACTAGTCAATGAGGAAAATTTAACAATTAAGGGTTCGATTGGAAAATACACAGGCAGTGGTAACAATCTTCAAGGATATGTTTCTTTAGTTTGGCCAAATTTAATTCAAACATTATTTGAAGCAACAGCTCGTATCGAGCGAAAAGCATTATTTGAGACAAATTTTACTCCATACGATGGAACAGTAAATTTATTTGAAGAATGGAACGACCCTAAAACTTCTCCAAAATTCGATTATGTCACCATGGGCGAGAAAATTCGTCATCTCACTGTTAATGATGGTGAATCTAATAACGATGCCCTTATTCGCTTTTTATCAAATAACTACAATTTAATTTGTACAAGAGAAGGTACGGATTATCTAATAACTGCTAGTGGAATCCCTATGTTTTCAATGCTAGAAATGTATTATTTTCTTAAAGTAGCCGATCATTCGGGCTCAAATAAAACAACGAATAAAATTACCTCTATTTTTGATCAAACAAGTAAGGGGTATGGGGGGAGCTTAGTAGGTAATACTTATCCGACAAAAGTCGAAACGGATCAAGGCTATTATTCGGGTTCTCTCATTTTTAATCCCTATAAAGCTCCTACAATATCAGATCAGTGGGCAGAATTAGTTTTTGAATTTAAAAAAATGGAAGATTATCCTGGAGTTATTTTAGATGGAACTAATTATATCTGGAAAGATAGCTCGAATGGAAAATTGAATAGCATTGAAAGAGGACAAAATCCAACTTTAAATTGTACTTTATTCGGCCGGTATAAGATCGCAGCAGAAGAAAGATCGGATATTCATCGGGTTACATCAGCTGTATTAGGCGGTTATGTGAATCTAAAGCTATTTTTTGATGGAGCTGAAATTGCATCTACAAGAATAGAAGAGGCACAGCTTTTAGAAATTTTTGCAGATAATGGACCTTTAGGTACACCTAATCTATTGAAAAATGTTCCAGGTGGACGAAATTATACTAGAACAAGTGATGGTGCAAATTCTGTTGGACATGTTGGGAATTCTGGTGAAGTCTGGTTAGACCCTGTTAATTGCGGACCTAAGGCGATGTTAGTAAAGCGCGATTTTGCAGATAAAATTGCCGACCCCGATCTATAGAGAATAAAAAAAGAGTTTACGGAAATTGTAAACTCTTTTTTTGACTTTAGTATATGAATTACATATTCTTAACAAAGTTCTCTACATCGGTAGTCACTTCGTCTGCTTTTTTGGAACTATCAAAATTGGCAATTAAACCTTTGTTTGTATAGTAGTCAATTAACGGCTGGGTCGATTTATTATATACAACAAGACGGTTAGTAATCGCTTCGATTTCGTCATCTTTTCGAGTGTAGAGTTCTCCACTACATTTATCGCATACGCCTTCTGTTTTGGGTGGTATATATTCTATGTGATGCCCATAACCGCAAGATTTACAAACTCGTCTTCCTGAAAGTCGTTTGATGATCGTTTCGTCTGCAAGTTCTAAGTTGATGACTTTGTCGATGGTAGCAAAAGTTTCTAAGGCTTCAGCTTGTGCAATAGTCCTTGGGAATCCATCTAAAATGTAGCCATTTTGAGCATCCGCTTCGTTTAATCGGAGTTTAACCATTTCTATGGTGATTTCATCGGGAACAAGATTGCCCGCTTCGATGATTTGTTTAACTTGTTGTCCAAGTTCTGTTTCGTTTTTCATGTGAGCACGAAACAAGTCTCCTGTTGAAATATGTGGAATACCGAGTCGATTTTTTAAGTCTACTGCAGTTGTTCCTTTACCTGCGCCTGGTGGGCCTAAAAATATAAGGTTCATAATCCTTGCTCCTTTATTGTTTATACTGTATAATACTTTAGATTGAAAGAGAAAAAAATTCAATCATATTAGGAGATTTATGCATAAATATTTTTTCTTTTGTATCATATTTTTACTTTGCAACTTATCTCTTTTTTCTAACGAAACAACAAATGAACCTACGAGTAACTTGATCAACGAAACTTCACAAGCACAAATCGACCCTCTAGCCAATGAATCAGTTCTAGAAACTCAACCACTAACAGAAGAATCAAAACTCCCAACCCAGAAGTTAGAATCAGATATTCAAGATTCAGATCCTACAATCGAAATAACCGATTCTACCACCGATAACGACCTCTCTTTTGCCGAAGACCGCTTTGTCCGTGGTGCCTTTATGCTTATGTTTGAGCCAATAGCGACTCGGTTTGCCTATCAGGCAACACAGCTTGATCCTGGCACGGTGGTTGCAGATCCTCTTTATTTTCCAGAAACAAACGAATCAACTGGAATTACAACAAATCCAAATATGAATTTTAATTTCGATCCAGAATATTCTTTTACTGTTGGTGGGCACTTTAAGGTTGAAAAATGGTTAACGGTCGGAATCAATTTTGGAGCGAGTTACGAGCAAACTTCCTTTATTGCGCAAGTTGTCCCAGATGGTTCTCCCGATGGTGCGCCCGCGCTTCCAACCTATTACGCCTTTGACCTAAATAGTAATGGCGTCAAGCAGCTTTCTATCATGGGGAAAGACTATACTGGATCAGATGGAACTGAATATTCTAGTGCTTCATTAAATTACGGAGTGGTGCGTTTAGAAGTTTCTCCATCGTTGCAGTTTTTTCCTTTGCAAAATGCGATGGAAGATCTTAATGGACTCTTTATTGGAGTAGAGCCAATGTTTGGCTTTGATATGAATACGGCCTTTAAAACTCATTTAGACATTTTATATCAAAACAATATTAGAGGTGTTGAATATGTACAAGGTGAAAATTTATATACCGCTTTGCAAAAATTGATTCATGAAGATAGTAATTGGAATTTAATTCAAACAACATTAGAAGATTCTGGAGGAGATTTAACCCCATACTTGCGTTTTTATGGTGGGGTTAAAATGGATATAGGTTGGCAAGGCGTCATAGAAAATGGGATTGCCATAAAAACGAGTGCAGCCGTAGGTTGGGATTCGTCGCGTGGATTATATACGCAAATTAAAGCAGGAATAGGTTATCTATTTAGATAATTTACATAAAACTTAAAGGAGTATAAGATGATTTACAATTTTGAATTTCAAAATCCGGTAAAAATTATTTTCGGCAAAGGGCAAATTGCTGCAATCAATAAAGAGATACCAGCCGGGGCGAGGGTTCTCATGACCTATGGTGGTGGCTCTATTTTTAAGAACGGTGTCTATGACCAAGTGAAAGCGGCATTAGGTAATCGCTATGTCGTATAATTTGTTTGAATCGAACCTAATCCCGTTTATCAAACATGTATGAAGGCTATCGATATTATTAAAAAAGAGAATATCGATTTTTTACTTGCGGTTGGGGGTGGTTCTACACTAGACGGAACTAAATTTATTGCTGCAGCTGCTTGTTGGGAAGGAGATAATTGTTGGGATATCCTAACAACACAACCTAAACTAAAAAAAGCAATGCCAGTTGCATCGGTTATTACACTACCTGCAACAGCTTCAGAAATGAATTCTGCTTTTGTCTTGTCTAATATCGAAACAGATGAAAAATTAGCACTCATTGATCCCGCTCTTTATCCTCAATTTTCTATATTAGATCCCGAAACAACTTATAGTCTTCCTAAAAAACAAGTCATTAATGGGATCGTGGATACTTTTGTTCATACAACAGAGCAATATTTAAATAAATGTATTGGAGCCCATTTGCAAGATAGACAAGCAGAGGCGATATTATCGGTTTTAGTGGATATAGCTCCAGACTTGCTAAACGAAAAACCCGATTACGATTCACGAGCATCCTTTATGTGGACTGCAACAAGTGCACTAAATTTTGTTATTGGCTTAGGGGTTCCAGGGGACTGGGGTGTTCATAATATTGGCCACGAACTAACTGCTTTTTATGGACTCGATCACGGACAAACTCTAGCCATTGTTCTTCCTGCACTGCTTCGACATCAATTTGAAACTAAAAAAGAAAAATTAGCACAAATGTTTAGACGTGTTTTCTTTCCTGCCGCTCAATTTGGTGTTAATATTGCCGTGCCTAAAGACAATACGATCGACGAACTAGCGAAAACCTCTATTGTTTGCATCGAAAATTTCTTTCATTCGGTTGGGATGGCTACTAAATTATCCGATTACAATATTGTACCCGATATGAAAATGTTGGCAGAACGCTATGATCAAAGAACTCCGATGGGAGAAGAGGGGTCATTGCTAACGGCAGATATTTTAAAAATTATTGAGCTTGGGATGTAGGTTTTTATACTTGATTAAAATTACCAATTGTGCTATAGTTTTGGAGAGTAGGGCAATTAGCTCAGTTGGTTAGAGTATTACCTTGACATGGTAGGGGTCACTGGTTCGAATCCAGTATTGCCCAAAAGAGGATTAGATTTATCTAGTCCTCTTTTTTTATTGCTGAGGTTGTGGATTTACTTTACTAATTAAATTTTTAAGCTCGTTTAAAATAACTACTTTAAAAGGATTGTCCGATTCAAATGCAATGAGATCATCAATATTTTGATTCATAGATGCTGGCGTTGGATAGCTAGAAATTTCACGAATATTATTTGATATATCGGTTAAGATTTTATCTTGATTATTAGTCTTGTTCTGAAGGATTCGAGTGTAATTTTGAAAAACGGTATCAAAGTTAGGCATTATTGTTTGCAAATTTTGATCTGAAAAAAAGTAAGCAAATTGATTTTCCATAGAGAGTAGAGAGTATGGATTGTCCGCATCAAGAGATTGATAATTTTCTAAAAGAGCAGAATATTTGTCTTTAATTGAATCGAAATCTTGATTTGTTTTTTGTGCCTGCTCGATTTGAGTTTTTAGACTGCTGTTTTCTGATGCTGTGCTAGAAATTGCATCTGAAATTTGCGTCTCCATGTCTAATCGGATTTGCTCTACTTCGCTAAGGAGTTGTTGGTTATCTTGTTCGAGTTCTTCGATTTGGTCTCGGGAAGTTGACAAATTAGCTTGTAGTTCATTTATTTGGGTTACTTGTAAGTCGATTTGTGCTTGAAGTTCTTTGTTTTGGTTTAGTGTAGCCGATGAGCTTTGATCTCCTTCATCGATTTGGGCTATTTGTTGGTTGATTGTTGTTTCGAGTTCGCTGTTTTTATTTTGAGTGTTTGTTAGGCTGCTGTTTAACTGGTCTATTTGAGTCACTTGTTGGTTGATTGTTGTTTCAAGTACACTATTCTCATTTTGAGAGTTTGTTAGGCTATTGTTTAGCTCATCAATTTGAGAGATTTGTTGACTGATTCGTGCTTCGAGTTCGCTGATTTGTGCTAGTTGAAGATCGATTCTCTCTTCGAGTCTAGCGATTTCTTCTGTCTCATTGTTAGTTTCGCTTTGACTTGATAGATTTGAGAGTCTTCTATTTTCTTCGATTAAATTAGTGTTGGTGATGTTTAGCTCTCTAATTTGTTGTTGCGCTGTAATTTGTTCGCTTTCTAAATCTTGCAGCTTTGCTAGTAAATCTTTGATGTTAATTTCGCTTTGTTGATCTTGAGTTGAAGAAAGCGAATTAAGTTTAGCTATTTCGTTATCTAAAGTTTTATTTTCTTCGGATAGTGTTGCGATTTGATCTGTAAGTGTAGCAATTTGAAGAAGATATAATTCTTCCATTTGCTTTTTTTCGGCTGAATTTGCAGTTTCAAACTCTTTAGAAAGTTGCAATGTTAACGTTTCTCTAAAATTTCGCTCTTTAGCAATTAAAATAGATTCAAGCAATGAAGAAGTTGATACATTGAAACTTAAGGATTCAAGTGCATTATTGAAGTGAGAAAGAGCTTCATCTAAATTTTGTTTAGATAAGTTTTCTGTTGATAATGCGATTGCAGCATTAAACTCTGATTCCATTCTAACGAGTTCTGGATCTCTTGCTGTAGTGTATGTCTTTGCGGTTTCTTCTCGCTGAATTTCGCTTTCTCGTAGGGTGATGAGTTGATCGATAAGAGAAATTGCTAATAAATCTGATTCAGAACTTGCAACAAGTAGTGGATTCTCTAAATATAACGGTGTTTGCATAAAATAACGCATATCTTCTAAGGTTTTTCTAGCTTGTGGGATATCGTTCGCTTGAATATTGTTATTGATGGTAAGATAAAAACCATTGAGTTGGCGTATAATTCTTTCTTGTCGACCTTTTTGATTTTGGAGATTGGTTAACTCGGATGATGCACTTTTCATATCTTTAATTAGCTTATCATTTATTTGAATGAGTTGTCGGTCGCAATTGCGTTGTTCGTTTGCTGTTTTTCGCTTGATGGTTTCGATTTCTTTATTGACATTTTCTTGTCGTATTTTGAAGTCAAGTTCTAGTGCTGCAATTTGGCGTTGTTTTTCTTTAATATCTTTTTCTAGGTCTCTTCTAAAGTTAAATAGATCAAGATTATAGGTATTTCTAAGCTCTGTTTCGTATTCTTTAATTAGTTTCTCTAGCTCTGTTCTCTCAATTTGTAAAGCCTCTAACCGCTTTCTTTCTATTTCAAGTTTATTGTTTATTTCATCTTCAAAAATATTTTTTTGGTTTAATATTTTGTTTTCAATATTGAGTATATCATTTGAAAGTTCATCTTTTCTTTGCTTGATTAATGTTTCACCATTGACTAAGCTTGCCTTTGCAAGTTCAATTTGTGCATTTGCATCTTCTTGTAGTTTTTTTATTAGTTGATTAATATAAACAAATTTGATAAACTTATAGGTATAACAA
>CAYJGX010000088.1:0-337 GCA_964369795.1 uncultured Spirochaetaceae bacterium | reverse complement strand
TAGTGCCCGCTTCTGAGACTTGGCGGGTTTGAGATTGAGCAGGTGTAGTGACAGAGATATTTAAAATATAGACTATTGCAATAGCTCCACTAAATAAAAGGGTAGAGAGAAAAAAAACGAAGAGGGAGAATCCTATTCCTTTTTTTCCTTCTTTTGACTGAAGCATCTCTTTAGTATAGACCTGTTTTGATTTTTGAATCTGATCGTCAATTTCTTTTATAATGATTTCTTTATCTGTTCTCATGTTTTATTATCGTATATAAATGTAAAAAAAGATAGTTTTTTAAAATAAATGTTTATTTTTTAATCATATAGTCGTATAATAAAATATGAAGAT
>CAYJGX010000087.1:0-9434 GCA_964369795.1 uncultured Spirochaetaceae bacterium | reverse complement strand
GGAATTTCTCCTGCCTCTTGGTTGCTTGTCCAAAAGCCATTTATGGAACGCCGCTCGCTTGCGACCTTTCAAAAACAACTTCCAAATGAAATTGCAACTGTCACCTCTCCATCTATCTCATTTGAAGACTACCCAAATGAGATTATTTCTTACAATTCACTTCTAAATACACTCGTTGGCGACGCACAACGGGTCATCACCTATCACAAAAAGGGCTTTATTGTAGAGCAAGTCGTTCCAAAAGAGGTAGAGCAGGCAATCAAAAATCTAATTGATTTAGGCTATGACGGGCATAGTCTGTAATTTAAAAATGCGAAATCCTAAATCCTGTTAAAACCGTTTTTTCCAACTACCTCGAGTTAAGCGTCGCAAAGTTTCTAATGGAGCAGCCATTTTCATGCTTTGAACAAACTTGGCTTTCTCTTCTGTTGTCGGTCTAAAGAATTCAAATTCACGAAAATCCAGCAGAAAATGATCGATAGGGAGTTGGTTAACCGCTTCTGGCACCGATAATAGTGCATCATTGTAAATTTCCGTATAGCCACCTTTTTGCTTTGCAAAATGCAAGGCAATATCGCGTTCGTCAAAAAGGGTCATTTCCTGCTGGCAACCATGCAGACACCGGCTATCTTTTTTTGTTTTCCCTTGTGGACATCCTTTAACCCTCGAGTAGAGGCATTGCCTTGTCGTCATTAGTAGAAGGGGGCCAAAAATTTTTGCCATTCTAATAGGATTAACACCGTCGCCACTTCGTGGCGTTTCTTTCGTTGCTTTTAGCAATTCTAGTTGCTGTTCCCTGTTTATTTCAAGCGAGAGCACACCACCTATCGCACCCCCAAACTCGGCGTAGGTGTTTAGACTCTTGCTGTTAGTTATATTTAGCTGAGGGCCGGCAACCCAGGGGATCCCGAGTTGACCGAGTTTAAATCCGACGCCCGCGTTTTCGCAAACGACCACGCCCTCCGGGATTTCCTTTATTTTGTTTAAAATTTCTTGCACTTGGGTTTCTAAGATAAAAGCTCCAATCCACGGGCGTATGCGATTTGTGTAAACTCGGGTGTGGGTGTTGCCATTTAGGGGAATAAAAATAAGTTCATCGGGATCAAGCAAGTTTAAGTCGGTTATCTCGTTTGTCAAAATGCAAAACTTACCAAAAGGCGAGTAGAGAGCAGGGCTCACTTTAACGCCGTGGTGCGGGTTCGCTTTGTTCCTGCCAGCCGAGTTTGTTTCGGGTTGCCAGCCGGCTAACTGGGTTTGCAATTCGTCACACGCAAGGCGACGCATCTCGTTTAACTCCTTAATGGGCAAAAACAATCCCGTTTCCACGCCATCGCAATCCAGTTTTTCTAGAGCAAAAGAGGTGTCGCCAAGGCGTGAGAAGGATTTAAACAAGCTATCATGGTTAAAGCCCGAGCCCGTAGCTTGTAATAATGCAGAGTTACTTTGTACTATAGCAACCCGTTGCCCGAGTTTAAAGGTGGCGACAAGCGGCTGGTTTAGCGAGCCCGACAAAGAAATTTCAATCCCTTGCTTCGCAGAAGCAAGGCGTCTTATTTGAGATAAAAGTGTAGACTCGTTTTCGAAGGTGGGGTAGAGAAAAAGCGAGTCGCCAGGATAAATTTTGCCTTTTAAAACATCTAGGATTTGAACTTTAAAGGTGGTGCCAAAGCGTTTTTCAGTTAACCTGATTTTGGCGGCGAAGCTATTTTCACCATAAACGGCAAGCGTATCGCCAGCTTTTAATCCAACGCCTGAGTTTATTTCAATTTCCATAAACTTCGCAGAGAATTTTCCAACCGTTCCTGCATATTTTAAAGATTGATCGCGAGAGGATTCTTGAAACTGATCGTTACAAATGTTACCCTTTAGGTAATTAATAGAAAGATCGCGGTTAAAAATTTTATTAAGTCTAGTTTTGAGCGAAGACTGATGATTTTGAGGGCTAGAAGAAGCTATTTCGTCTATTTTTGCGCGATAAGCCTTTGTTGCTTCGTAGACATAGCGGTAATCTTTAATTCTCCCCTCAATTTTAAAAGTATCGGCACCCGCTTTTACCATTTCAGGAATCATTTCTATTGTCGTGTTATCTTTTAAATTTAGGTAGGGCACTTTATTTCCTTTCGGAGTAAGACTGTAACCACGCCTACAAGGTTGCACGCAGGCACCACGGTTTCCAGGCTGAGCCGTAATATGCCCACTCATGTAACAAATTCCAGAACAAGAGAGGCAAAAAGCACCATGCACAAAAAGTTCGTTTTTTAGGTTGATGTTGTGAGCATGTCTCATTAGGGGCGAGAGTTCGTCTAAAGAGAGTTCTCGTAAATAATTGACTTGGCTTGCCCCTAAATTTGCAATAAAATCAAGTTGTCCTTTATTGTGCAAGGTCATTTGGGTCGATGCATGAACTTCTATCTCGGGTGCTATCTCTTTTACAAGGGCTAAAAATCCAACATCTTGCAAAATTATGGCATCGGCACCCACATAAATAGCCGCTTTTGCCATATCAAGTGCCGTTTCTAATTCGCTTTCGGTTAAAAGGACATTTAAGGTAATAAAAATTTTGCATTTATAACTGTGTGCAAGAGTTGCTAATTCGCTTAAATCGGCTAAAGAGAGGTTAGTCGCTCGTTTTCGTGCATTAAATTGGTCTAATCCCAAATAAATGGCATTTGCGCCTGCTAAAATCGCAGCCCGCCCAGCCTCTATATCACCTGCAGGCGATAAAAGTTCTACATCTTGCATGCGATATTTTACTCTAATATGTTGCTACTTTACAATATAAAAGCCTTTAAAAATAGTTGTCGTTTTTAATTGTTTAACACCGCTTTCGCAACCCATGCGGCGGTCGAAAAAGCGGCTTGGAGATTGTATCCTCCTGTATCGCCGTCTAAGTCGAGCATTTCGCCTGCAAAAAAGAGATTGGCATATTTAACCGAGGACAATCTTGATAAATCGATTTCGTTCCAAGAGAGCCCGCCGGCGGTTGCCATCGCTTTATTCCAACCGCCAAGAGATTTAATGGTGTAACTTTCTGCGCAAAGGGCAGTGGCGATTAGTTCGATGATTTTATTAGAGGCATCTGCCATTTTGAGTTCTGGATTAGGGCATATTTTTTTGGCTAGATTTAATGGGATACCAAGGCTAGCGACTACCGAAGCAATCTGTTTTTTTGCCATTTGACTTCTTGCCTCCTGAAGTTTTTCTTTTATTTCGTCCACTAAGTCTGTTAAAAAGCCAATTTTAATTTCCATAGAGGGGGCAAGGTCGCGGGCATTGTTTAAAATTAGGGGACCCGAAAATCCCTCGGGAGTAATAAGAAGGTCGCCCGTTTTGGTTACACGTTTTGGTTTTTTTCCCTCTTGTGTTGATGTCAATAGATAAGAGAGGGTCGCACCTTTAAAAGAGAGTCCCGAAAGCTCGCCAAGAGTAAAATCTTTTATTAGTACAGGCGATAATGATTGGTGTAAAGGAGAAATTTCAATTCCTAAGTGAGAGAGTAGGGAGAAAACTTTGCCATCGGAGCCTGTATTCGGATAACTTTTTCCTCCGGTAGCAAGGACTAATTGTTTGCAAGTAAAAGTAGAAATTTCTTCCTGTTTTAGAACTTCTAAAGAAAAAGAAGAGTCGTTAAGCCTATCAATTTTAGTTAACTGCGAATTTTTGAATAACTGCACCCCAAAACGATTTGCCTCGTTTACAAGTGCCTCTGCTAATTCCTTCCCCGATTCGCACTCTGGAAAATATTTGCCATCTTCTCGCTCATAAAAATCAAAGCCAAGTTCCTGAAAATAATCTAAAAGCGCCCAGTTATCAAAGCCATAAAAGTAGCGTTTAAAGGAGCGAGCATTTGCACCATAATGACTCGAAAAGTGATCCCAGTCGCCCGCATGGGTCAAATTGCACTTGCCTGAACCCGCAAGTTTGAATTTTGTGAGGAAATGAGAGCTCTTTTCAATTAAAGCAACCTTTAACGATGAGTTTTTTGCAATATTGATGGTCGTAAAAAATCCAGCGGGGCCTCCCCCAACAACGACAAGATCAAACTGAGACATAATTAATATAATAAGTCTAAATGCAAAATAAATCTATACTAATTTTTATCAATGTGAGTTATTGTTTGTTGATATGTTTTATAAATGGTGCTATTATTTATTATGCGAAAGCTGGTTTTATTGTTTCTTAGTTTTTTTCTCTCTTTTTTTCTTTCTTGTGAATTATATAATAATAATTTAATTGAATATTTAACTCACTGGACAAATACGGCTGCAATTGATTCTCATACTTTTGATACAGAGTATCCCCTTAATTCAGATGAAGTTGTCAATATCTCTAGCGATGGTGATAAACTTATTGTTTTTAAAATTCGAAATCCACAAAAATATACTTTAATTCCATCAATTACATGGGGTGGTGCTCCTACCTCTAGTGACAAAAGTGGCAGTGCACCAATCGTCTCTATCGACTATACTCTTATTCAAAGTGAAGATCGTTATTTCTTAAATCTCCTTTTAAAAGAATCTTTTTTAACTCATCTTGAACTTCAACCACACGACGACAATATAGAGGCAACCATCTCTCTATTAGAACCCGACTCTGGGCGGATCTTTGGTGGATATTCCTACAAGCTAATTGCAAACTCGGTGCCTCTAGCTCCCACAACCTTTGCCATTCTTAAAAACACTGAACTTCCCAATTGGGTTCTTGCATTCAATCTTTACGACCTAGACTCTCGGAAAGGCATTCATGGTGACATTGTGGCTATCCGCATTAGTGGAGTGGATTATCCTGTTACCATCTTTGCCGATGGAACCATAGCCTCCGAAAGTGTTCTTAGTTTAGATAAACCTTTTCCTGCAGGTGGGGGCGATATTATTTTAGAAGATGCTGTTGGGCAGGGCTATAGTGACACCGACGATGTCCTCTATTTTACGACAAGCCATCCGACCGCTCAAAATCCAACACTCACGCTCGCTTTTGTCGACGACAAGGGGCTTGTCTCCGAAGAGAAAACGATTAGCACCGTGGGTCTAGTTCGTAGCCACTATTATGTCAACGAAACAACAGGTGACGACGACCAAAGTCGCACGGGAACAATTGCTTCTCCATATAAGTCGGTAGGGCGAGCTATTACACAAATCCAGACCGATATTTTTAATGGAAGCGACCCCTCGCTTACCTATACCATCAACATAAACGGCACCATCTCTCTTGCCGATGGAATCGAAAAAGAGGGGCCAGTTGTTGTCAATGGCACCGACGACGCTATGGTCGAAATAGAGGACGAGGGCACGCTTAATATCCTTATTCAAGGGGAATCTTCCACAAGTGTGGGTGCCATAAATGCCAACAATAAAAAGCGACTTCTCTATATTTCAGGTAGTAATGTCAATGTCACCCTAGGCAACCACCTAACTCTTTCTGGTGGTAATACGGATAATGGCGGTGGGGTCTATGTCGAAAGGGGTCATCTTACCGTGGCAGGGGCGACTATTAGCGGTAATAGTGCAACAATAAACGGGGGAGGAGTCTATATTGCAGAAAATGCTACTTTTTCTATGGCTAGCGGAGTCATTGGAGATCAAGAAGGTAGCACGAGCAATGCAAATAACAGCGAGAAAGGAGGCGGGCTTTATTTAAAAAATACAAATTCCACTTTTCTCGGCGGATATGTTTCGGGAAATCAAGCTACTAGTGATGGAGGTGGTCTCTATTGCGAGGATTCAATCGTCCAAATGAGTGGTCAATCCGTTATTTCAAAAAATAAAACAATCTCGGGAAGTGCTGGCGGATTCTACCTTTCTAGCGGTACCCTTTCTATGGCAGATAGTGCAAAAATTCAAGAGAATATCGCAAATTATCAAGGAGGGGGAGTTCATATTGAAAATGGTGAGTTTAGTATGGCAGGAAACTCTCTTCTATATAAAAATGAATCTCAATTGGGGGGAGGACTCTATATTCAAGAAGGGCATTTTATCTTTTCTTCTGGTTCTATTAATGAAAATATAGGAGATGAAGGAGGGGGTGGTTTTTACTTAGAGAAGGGGAGCGTCACTATGGACGGAGGAACCATTGGCTCCAACGAGGCTCCCTCTTCTTATGGTGGTGGAGTCCGTATCGAGGATGGACATTTTATATTAAACAGTGGGATTATTACGCTAAACGAGACAAGTGCTCATGGAGGAGGAGTATATCTTTCTAGTCTAGCTACTTTTACGATGCGTGGTGGAGAAATTACAAAAAATAAAGCCGTTATTGGAGACGCTATTGAAAAGACGGGTGGAGGTGTTTATCTTTCGCACGATTCATCCTTAGGGAATAGTGCTATTTTCAATTTAAGTGGTAATCCCATTATTCAAGCGAATGTCGCGGGGACTTTAGAAGAAATTAGCAATCTAAGCTATTCCTATGAAAGTGACGATAATCGAGGAATCATTTATCTTTCGGATTCATTGGGAACTAGTGCCTCTGTGGGTGTTACCCCACATTCAAGTAGTGCGAATTCTATTATTCTTAAAGGAACAGACAAATATTCGATTAATTCGCTAGATGCGGCTAAGTTTATTTCAGACCTTAATAATATTCAACTTCTTTCTAATAATAACAATTTGATTGTTGCAAATGTCGTCAATTATTACATTGCTGCTGATGGAAGTGATAGTTTAGGTAATGGAAGCCTTGCTAATCCATTTGCTTCAATACAAAAAGCGGTGGATCTTATTACTCAATTTTCTGATAATACCATAACTTACTACATTCATATTAAAGGAGAAATTACCAATGAGGGTAAGGATGCTGGGGTGACAGATGGGTTTAATGGTATTGACGATGCAATGATCGAAATCGAATCTACGAATGAGCTCCATCTTGTTTTGAGAGTATGGGAAGGCTTCAATGGCTCCATTAATGCAAATAATTCAAAACGCTTACTCTATATTGATGGTGAAAATATATTTATTACAATCGAAGATGGAATCATTTTTTCTGGTGGTCATTTAACATCGGGCGATGGTGCAGGAATTAAAGTCAATAATGCAAAGCTTTACATGAATGGTGGTCTTATTACTGGAAATAATGCCCTAGGTAGTAGTTCTACAGGAGGAGGAATTGCTCTAACTGGTGAAAATGTTATTTTTACTATGAACGGTGGTGAAATTAGTTCAAATTCTTCTGCTTATGGAGGAGGTGTTGCAATCTCTTCAGGAACCTTTAGCATGAATGGTGGGATAATATCTAATAACACAGTTACTGCGTCTGGAGGTGGGATTTTTATCGACTCGGTTTCATCTACAGCAAACCTTTCTCTTTCTAAATCGCCTATAATAAAAGATAATACCCTTTCAGATAAAGAAACAAAAAACAATATTGCCTATCTAACATCAACAGAAGACGATAGACCAATTATCACACTAAGTGGTACTTTAAATTCTGATGCAGAAATTTATATCACTCCATATTCAACCATTGGAAAGACAATAATTGCAAGTGGAAGCTCAAGTTATCCAATTAATCAACAAAATTTTACATATTTCAAAAGTGATATATTGGGTATTGATTTTATGGCATATAATAATAATCTTGCAATCTATCAACTTATAGCACCCGAAATCTACATTAACAATAATGGAACGGGGAATGGATTGACTATAGACAGCCCTATGGGGGTTAAGACACAAGCAGCCTTTGCTCAGGCGGTTTTTATGCTGGAAAGCCCTGACTCTCCTATGTGGGTTGTCGGAACAATTAATATTACAGAAACACAAATATGGAAATCCGAGGATGTTCCTATAAAGATAAAACGAAATCCAAACCATAAAGAGGCTCTTTTTAATCTTAGCTCTGACGCAACGTTTACCCTCGAAAATCTGATTATCGATGGACAAGGAGGAGTTATAGCTGGTGAAGGTAGAACGACTTCAGAAAAATCTCTTATTGTCGTTAATACAGGTTCAAAACTCATTTTAAACTCTGGAGCCTTTTTGCAAAATAATAAATCAACCTCTTCGGGTGGCGCTGTCTATGTCGACCAAGGAGTACTTGAGATCAATTCAGGAGCAAAAATTATTTCTAATTCGATTACTGGTAATCTTAGCCAAGGGGCAGGAATTTATCTAAACGAAAGTAGCTCTTCTGGCCCTTATTCAACCGTTAAATTTTTTGGAGGAAACATCGAATCTAATATTTCAAATGATTTTAATGGCGGTGGGATTTTTGTCGATACAAATGCTCTTTTAGAAATGACAGGTGATAGCGCTTTAATCACAAAAAACCAAGCACAATCAGGTGCTGGAATTTATCTTCGGGGTGGTGAAATAAAACTATCGGCAGGAACCATTTTCAATAATAACCGATTTGCTGGAGCAACTTTTGGAGGAGGAGGCATTTACTGTGATGCAGACAATCCAGGGATTATCAAGTTAAGTGGCGATCCAAAAATAACGAGTAACGGAATTGTAAATAATTTAAGTTCTAAAGACAATCTCTTTTTCCCAAATTCTCTGACAACGACTCCTATTCAAGTCGAAACAACTCTAACGGGTAATTCTGCAATAATTGGATTGACTCCTGCCAATTCGAATGCAACTATGCAGCTAGTGCAAGGAAATGGGTATATTACCGATTCAAATAAGTCGATTTTCATTTTGGATAGACAGGATAAGCAATTTGAGTTACTCGAAGGCAATCTTCAAATATCAATTCCAGAGTTGCATTATCATGTAAAAACTGATGGCGATGATGTGACAGGAACGGGAGAGCTAGGCAGTGAGTTTGCTACCGTTCAAAAAGCAGTCAATGAAATCATCCTTCTTTCAAATGAAGGTGAAGAACCTCTAACCCAATATTTTATTCACATAAATGGCACTATTACCAACGAAGGGGAAGGTCTTGAGTCGATGTATAGCGATATCGACGAAGATGGGAATAATGACGATGCAATGGTGGAAATCGAGAGTGATAACGAACTCTATATTACCATCCAAGGGCTCTCTCCTTCAAAAGAGGGGATTATCGATGCAGGGGCAACATTCACCGTCAATGCAAGTAGAAATAATGTAACGGTAGGCTACGATGGCTTAGGGAAACGAGTTCTAGCCGTTAAAGGCTCTAAAATAGAGTTGACCCTAGGGGCCAATTTAACCCTGCGAGGGGGGAATCCTAAACTTTCTGATGGTGATTGGCGTAATTCTGGAGGTGGAATTCATTTTAGAGGGAAGAAATTATTGCTTACCGAAAATACAAAGGTCATTTATAATTTAATTAATTTAAACGCCGATGGTGGAGGAATCGATATCAGAGAGTCCACTTTAATTTTAGAAGGAGATGCGGCAGTCGAGTATAACTTTTCTAAAGGAGGTGGTAGTGGGGGTGGTGGAATTTGTATATCTAATACGATTTTTTTACCTTAAAGAGAATGCCTCTATCTCTCATAACTCTAA
>CAYJGX010000086.1:0-9551 GCA_964369795.1 uncultured Spirochaetaceae bacterium | reverse complement strand
ATCAACTAGGGGCTCTTGGAAAATCGGTTTTTCTACCACTGGCTCTGGTTGAGGCTCTGGTTGAGGTTGAGGTTGAGGTTGAGGTTGAGGTTGAGGTTGAGGTTGAGGTTTAGGTTCAGGTTCAGGTTCTGGTTCTGGCTCAGGTTCTGGTTCTGGCTCAGGTTCTGGCTCAGGTTCGACCTTTTTCTCTTCCTTTGGAGCAATCGCATAGGACATTTTGTCTAACTGTTCTTGTGTCAAATCAAAACTATCGTCTTTAATCCAATAGACAGCAACAGGAGCCTTGCCATCTGTAGGAACACCAAGAGCTGCCGCAATCGGATACGAAGCGAGTAAAGCATTTGGGTTCTCTCGTTCAGTGCGTATGACGATTGCATTTGAAGTTCTACCATTTTCAGTATTCACAATTTTAAGCAAAATACCATATGGGAGGGCATTTGTGGCAATATAATGACCAGAAGATGAGATTTCCCCAAAATTTGCACGTTCTACCAAGGAATTCCCGAGAAAGAGTTCTTCTGCATCCAGTTTGCTGAAGCTAAAAAATAAAAAAACACACACCAAAAGGCTAAGATTCCGTCTAAAATTCACGATTATACTCCTATACATATTGTCGACATTTTTTAAGGCTAATTTAAGTAAGAATATCTTTTTTTAAAAAAAAAGATTGCAAAAAAGGGCAAAACAGAATAAAGTTACTTATATTAAGGAGTTCACCTTGAAGAATGAAAACAATACAAACCCAATAGAGACTAATGAAAAAATCTCATTTTTAGATTTAATTCTAGTAATTGCTAAACGATGGAAACTCATTTTTTGGATTACCTTCTCTGCAGGAATTTTTATACTTACCCTTTCTATTATATCTCTTTTACTTCCTCCTGAAAAGTCTTTTTTACCTAATATATATGATTCTAACGTGGTCATTATGTTTCACGAATCAGAAAAGAGTTCGGGCTTATCATCCCTTGTCGGAGGAGAGAGTGATTCTCTTTTATCCCTCATGGGTGGTTCCATGGGTTCCACTAGTTCAAATAGTGCCATCATAGACCGAATGATCTATGCTCCAACTCTGTTAGATACGCTTATTAATGAATTTGACCTAATAAATTTTTACGAACTTTCAAGCAATATGCGCCCCATACAGTCGACACGAGATCGACTTAAAAAAGATATCAAAATAGAAGACTCTAGTGACGAGAGCACAATTACCATAACATATTCTAGCATAGACCCAGAATTTTCTGAACGAGTCATCCTAAGACTTGTCGAACTCCTACAAGTCCAATATAGCTTGTTAGCACGCGATAAAAACGAACAGCTTTTAAAAGTAATAGAGGACAATATCTTGGTTGCAGAAACCCAAATGAATCAAAAATTACAAGAATTCACAGAATTTCAAAAAGCATCTGGAATCATCGATCCTACTTCTCAAATAGCAATTAAATCAGAAATCACAACCAGAATAGAAAACTCAATCATCGATTCGCGGCTTAAACTAGAAGAAATTGCTTCTTTTACAGGATATAACGACCCCCAAATTGTCCAAGTGCAAAGAGAAATCAAACAAATGGAAAAGGCTCTTTCTATGCAAATAGATGGCATTGGTGTCAAGTCAAAATACAATCTATCCCTCTCGGAATTAATAAATTTAGCTCCAGAGTTTAATAAAATCCAAGTCGAATTACAATCTTTACAACAACTCTATATTAATCTAAGAGTTCAAAAACAAGCAAAAGAGTTAGAACTCAGTAGCGATTCACTCATCTTTCAAGTTGTCCAGCTTCCTTACTTTTTTAACGAATCAGATGGCTATCTTTTGAATGAGCCCCCTTTAAAATCAGGTCCTAGCAGGGGAAAATTATGTATATTAGTTGTATTTGCTTCCTTCTTTTTAGCTACTTTATTAGCTTTTGTACTAGAATTTACTGGACAACTAAAAAACGATAGTGCAGAAAATGAAAAAATACAAGAAATCAAAAGTCATCTACCTCGTATTTTACGGAGAAAGCGTAAATGATCATTATCGGGTCAGGAATGGCCGGGCAATCGATAGCACAACAAATTATAGACAAACAAATTTTTGGTAAGGTCGATGGCTTTATCAGCGAAACCCCTAACTATCCTCAAGAAGTCATGGGAATTCCTGTGGTCGGCGACATCTCTCAAATCAAGACTTTGCTTGAGAAACATCAATTTAAAAAAGCCATTATTGCATTAGAGAATTCAAATAAAGCAATCATCAACGAGATTTACTACTCACTCCAAAAAGCCTCTGTCCATGAGATAAAAATTTTACCCGATGCAACAAGACTTCAGGATGCAGAGGCACATCTAATCCAAACCAGAAAAATTCGAACTGAAGATCTCCTTAGCCGTGACCCTGTTCAGCTTTCACTCAAAGAGAGTTTGGGATATTTACGAGGAAAGCGAGTACTTGTTACGGGCGCAGGCGGGAGTATCGGGCGTGAATTGTGCCGTCAGCTCCTATATGGCGGGGCTCAACGTCTATATTTGCTAGATCATAGCGAAAACAATGTTTATGAAATCGATAAAGAGTTACGACTCCTACAAGAGGAAGGCGTTGGAGAAAAAGCGATTATTGTTCCCATTGTTGGAGAACTTCAAGACAAGGATTATCTGCAATTTTTGCTAAAAAGACTCAATGCCGATGTCATTTTTCACACGGCCGCTTATAAGCATGTCCCCCTCATGGAAGAAAACCCTATAGAAGTCTTTAGAAATAATCTTTTTGGTACCTACTTTCTTATTCGGGCTGCAATAGAAGCAAATGTCGACAGATTTGTCTTTATTTCCACCGACAAGGCGGTTAACCCTTCTTGCATCTATGGAGTTTCAAAACTCTTATGTGAACAACTCGTATTAAAAGAAGCAATCCAACAAAATCACAACTTTATGGTAGTCAGATTCGGTAATGTTCTAGGTTCCCGTGGGAGTATCGTGCCCCTATTTCAAAAGCAAATTGAAAAGGGCGGACCTCTCACACTCACCCACCCAGATATTGACCGTTTTTTTATGACTATCCCAGAAGCCTCTAGTTTAGTTCTACAAGCTGGCGGAACTGGAACTAAGGGGAATCTTTATATCCTAGATATGGGCGAACCCATTAAAATCATCGACCTAGCTAAACAAATGATCGAATTTTATGGATTTGAACCAGAATCCGAAATTAAAATCGAAACCATAGGCTTGCGAAAGGGAGAAAAAATCCATGAACGATTATGGGAAGCAGAACAAAAAGTTACCTCTACATCAAATCCCAAAGTCAACTGTCTAGAAGACCCACTACGACCAGAACTAGAGATTTCAAAACTCATTACTGTCCTTTATCCAATTTGTTATCTAGATCCATCCCATCCAGAACTATATCGCAATCGTATTGCTCTTAAAAAAACCTTAGAACCCTTTTTTCCTCAAGTAGCTCCAACTTCAGAGGAGCCACAATACTAATGAAACCTATTCCTTTTGCCAAACCCCTTATTTCTAAAAGAGAAATTAATCTTGTCAAAAAAGCATTAAAAAGTGGCTGGCTCACAACGGGGAAAGTGACTAGTGAATTCGAAGAAAAATTCAAACAAACCGTTAAGAGCGATTTTGCCTTAGGTGTTAACTCCGCAACTGCTGGGCTACACCTCGCACTAGAATCAATGAAAATTGGCCCTGGGGATAAAGTCATAACTTCCCCCTATACCTTTACAGCAACCGCAGAAGTTATTCGCTATTTAGGGGCCGAGCCTCTTTTTGTCGACATCCTCTCCAACTCGCCTCTAATTGACCCAAACGAAATTCAAAAAATTTCAAACGACCCTAAAATCAAAGCTGTTATCCCTGTCCATATTGCAGGCGAATGTTGTGACTTAGAAGCCATCAATCAAATTTGTGCAAAGCATAATTGGTTTTGCCTCGAGGATGCAGCGCACACTTTCCCCGCTCAGAACAATGGAAAATACATTGGAACTCAAAGCGATGTTGGGGTCTACTCCTTTTATGCAACAAAAACAATCACGACCGCCGAGGGGGGCATGATAGTCACAAACAACGAAGAGCTAGCCAATCGAATGAAAAGTATGCGATTGCACGGAATCAATCGTGATGTCTGGGATCGATATTCTAACAATAATGCCAACTGGGAATATGATATTATAGCGCCTGGGTATAAATACAACCTCACCGACATCGCTTCATCAATAGGGATTGCCCAACTCAATAGTGCCACTAAAATGATGCAAATGAGGAAAAAAATTGCAGCTAAGTACAATGAATCTTTTCAAAATCTTTTAACTTTGCAATTGCCCTATTTTTCGCAGTCTTCCTCCTGGCATTTATACATGATTCAGGTTCGTGATCAAGGGAGTTACCAAGCAAACTTCCAATACCGTAACAAATGGATAAAAGCATTGGCAAACAAAGGGATTGGTACCTCTGTTCACTATAAACCCCTCCACCTAATGACATACTACAAAGAACGATACAATTTTAAACCCGAAGATTTTCCAAATGCACTTGACCGTTATTCAAAAACTTTCAGTATACCCATTTATCAAGGGATGAAAAATTCGGAAATTCAGTATATAATAAAAACAGTAAAGGCGTTAGATAAAAATGGCATCTGATATCGAAAAATTTTACATAGGCGATTTTGACAAAGAAAAGACTCATAGCGCAAAGCTCATTCGTGCAGGAAACAAAGTAGGAACAATTTTATCTATCAATATTCCAAAAGAAATTGAAGAAGACAAGAAATTTATCATTGCGGGCGACCGCGATTGTCTAGTTAAAACAATCCAAATTGAGGGAGATAAAGTTCCACTCTTTGCATCTAAAAAAATAGAATATCCAGGCCAACCCATCTTTATTGCCTCACACCCTGACCCTAAAGTACTTTCGGAACTTTCAAAAAAAATTTCTATCGTCATTAGCGAAGAGGATTCATTTGATCTTGACCGAGTATTTCCAGACGACATGATTTACACGCCTTATGTTTACACAGAAAAAACAAAAATTTTTAAAGAAAATCCTCAGCCTTTATTTGACAGTGCTTTTAAAATTTTAGAAAAAACCTACTCAACAGGGGTGCAAGACCATTACTATTCTGGCCATCAAGGGGCTATTATAGAAAAAACAAAAGACTCATTTAAACTTATTTCGGCTACCGAACATCTTCCATTTGTTACAGATGCCGTTAGCCAAATACTGCAAGTCCCATCGACCTCTTTTTCTAGTTCAGCAGCCAAAAATCCTTCTTCTTTCTGTGGAAAGCTGTGGTTTCCTGCCTTGCTCGCTGCCCAGCTTGCAGTTCTATACAAAAAATCGAAGGAATCGATAAAAATTATTTTTACGAAAGAAGAAGATATTTTATATACAACTAAAAGAGCCCCTCTTATCATAAAGAAAAAAAGTGCATTTGACAAAGATGGGAAACTAATTGCAGAAAAGACAGACATTTTAATTAATGCAGGTGCATACCCTGTATTATCTAAAAGGATGATCGATTCCGCCATTCAAGCGACACAAGAGACTTACAAGTCTATTCCATCACAAGTATCAGTTCGTATTGTTAAAACTTCAAACCCTACAATGGACTTTCTTTCTGGAAGCTGTGAAAGCGCCGTCCATTACGCGGTAGAACGCCATCAAGATTATTGTGCTAAATATTTTAATACAATACCAGCACAATGGCGACTAGATCAGTTTGCGACCCCTTACCGACCTATTTTCACCAAAATGCTAGAATTTGTCTCCAATGAAATCGATTATCAACGGAAAAAAGTGGTCTCTATCCTAAATAAAAAATCAAAAAATCTCCTAGATTCATTACACAGAAGAAAAGGCGTTGGCCTAGCCTGCGCGATTCAAACCAACGGTACGCCACTACAAAAAAACAAGCCAAATTTTGGAGCCTGTTCAATAGAGGTAAAAATGAATCCAGTATCACGCGAGATTGTTCCTGTCTCAATCGTACTGGCATTTCGATCTGGCCATATTTCAAGCAAACCTTTAGCCATCCAACAAATACGGGTGGCGCTTGAACAAGCTATTCAATGGATTAAGACCGACCAACGCAGTTTTGCCCAAAATATTTATTCGGATTTCGTCCTCCCCCCCCTCTCTGCCCTCCCCAAGTTAGAAATCAACGTAGAGGACAACCTGCCTCACGAAGCAGAAGACCTCTCCTCTCTTGTTTTTAGCCTTATTCCATCTGCATTCTGCGAAGCAACCTCTCAAGCCCTCGATTCTGAAATTTTGTCTATCCCAATTATCCACAATCTAAATAGGGGGGATGAAAAATGAAAATCACCTTTAAATTAAATAACTCCGAATTTTTTGTTGATGTTCCTGCAACGACTCGTTTATCCTCTCTTCTTCGGGATGAGGCAAATATTAAAAGCCTTAAAAATGGGTGCAATCGTGGGCAATGCGGATGCTGTTCTGTCTTAATGAACAAACGAATTGTTCCAAGTTGCTTAATTCCAGCCTTTACTGTAAAAAATTCGGAGATAATGACTCTCGAGGGTTTTAAACAGCTAAAAGAATATTCCCTTATCAACAATATAGTAAAGAAAGCTAATATCGAAATTTGCGATTACTGTAAAGGGGCTAGATACCTATTAATCTATGCTTTTTGTGAATCTAAAAAAAATTCGCAAGTGGTTTCCGATGAAATGATACTAGAGAATTTTTCTGGTATTCGTTGCAATTGTATCGACATGTGGACGTTTGTCGAACTCGTTCGCAGCTACTTATCAATTACAAAGGTGAAGAAAAATGGCTATAAACGATAATCAACATATAACTGTATCTAATCCCACTAGCCTAAGTGAACTTTTTCAATTTTTATCTCGAGAGCCAAATGCTATCTTCTATGCAGGAGGAAGCTGGCTTTCTTCTCATCAACAAGATCAAATCCTTAATCTTGGAAAAAATATCATTAATCTTCAATCACTACCAGAACTTAAAAAAATTGATAGAAATGAACGATACATCGATTTTGGAGCATGCGTTTCTTTAAGCAGAATCGACAATCTACGCTCGCAAATCATTCCAGATATCCTGCATTTTGCAATCAACAAAATTGCGAATCCCCAAATTCGGAACTTAGCAACAATCGGTGGAAATATTGCGATTTCGCCAATGCGGATGTCCCTCTACCCTGCCCTACTGGCCCTCGATTCGAAACTTGAAATTCGCTCCTTAAGTAAATCAAGGTGGGTCGAATTGCGTAACTTTGTCGATGACAACAACAAAATTGACCTTCAGCAAGGCGAGCTCATAACCAAAATTCGCATCCCCATCCAACCATGGAATTTTCATAAATATAATTTTATCGGTAAAAGGACTAATTTCCAAAAAGATTTTTCTATTTTAGCGACCGTAGCAAACATAGACAAAGCGATGGTTTCGGATATGAAGATGATCATTTTAGATTCTACTACAACATTAGTAAAGCCTGTCGAAACCGAGGGGAATATTATTGGTAAGAATATTCCACTTTCTAAAATCGCAAAAAATGAGCTCCTAGATGTTTTTAATCGCGAAATTTCTCATCATGCAGATCATCTTTGCGCAGATGCAAAAGAGAGGTTCCAGCGATTATTTAAACAATTATTATCAGAATTGACATAATTTTCTTTACTTCTTAATTATTCCATGTTACAATTTTGTATATATTTGCAGGAGTTATTAACATGAAAAAATATTTCACCTTATGCTTGTTATTTGCTACTTTCTCATTATTCGCTACAAACGATTGGGAAAATCAGAAAATAATCTCAAGAAACAAAGAAGCCGGAAGAGCTTTTTTTACATCTTTTTTAGACAGAGAAGATGCACTTAAAAACAATCCTTCAGAAAGTACTTTAGTTCAAAACTTAAATGGAGAATGGAAATTTAAGTTTGTTAAATCGCCAAGTGAACGTCCTATGGATTTCATGAATCCATCCGTTTTTGTCAATGACTGGGATTCCATTACTGTTCCCTCAAACTGGCAAGTAAAAGGTTATGGCATACCTATTTATACCAACTGGATTTACCCCTTTGCCCCTGTGCCTCCGCATATAATGTCACCAGTTTCTAGCAACTATACGAAACATAAATATCCTAACCCTGTCGGTTCGTACCGAAGATCATTTACTCTATCGCCAGATTGGAATGGTGAAAAAATTTATATCCATTTTGGTGGAGTACAAAGTGCCTTTTATCTTTGGATAAATGGTAAAGAAGTCGGCTATAGCGAAGGAAGTATGCTTCCAGCAGAGTTCGACATTACACCCTATGTTAAACATGGAGAAGAGAATATTGTCGCTGCGCAAGTTTACCAATGGAGTGACGGTAGCTACCTAGAAGACCAAGATTTTTGGAGACTCAGTGGAATTTACCGCGACGTCTTTCTTTATGCCCTTCCAGAAATCCATGTAACTGACTTCTATGTTACCTCAACTTTCAATAACAATGATTATACACAAGCCGATATCAATGTAAATGTAAAAATTCGAAATCAAAAGAATGCATTAGCTGACGCGGGAAAACTTAAAATTGAGTTATTCGATGAAGAGAACGTTATCTCTACCACAGAATTATCCTTAGGCAATGCGGAGCCTACAGCGCTTACAAATCATAATGTCAAATTTAGAATGCCAAATCCTAAATTATGGTCCGCGGAATTTCCAAATCTTTATCAAATTCTTTTCACCTTAACAAACAACGAAGGAAAAGAAACACAAATTTTTTCCAAAAAAATTGGTGTTAGAGAAGTTAGAATCGATGAAAAATCTCGTCTTCTTATAAATGGAGTCCCTATCAAAATAAAAGGTGTTAACCGACACGAGGCTCACCCAGATTTAGGAAGAGCTATTTCGGTCGAATCAATGATTCAAGACATCAAACTAATGAAACAATTTAACATCAATTCTGTCCGAACTGCTCACTACCCCAATCAACCAATTTTTTATGATTTGTGTGATGAATATGGGCTTTATGTTATGGACGAGGCAAACGTGGAAGATCACTATTTAATGATTTTTCCTCCCTACTTAGCAACATTACCAAGTTGGAGAAATCAGTTTGTTGACAGAAATGTCCGAATGGTTGAACGCGACAAAAACCATCCATCGATTATTATGTGGTCATATGGCAATGAAGCTGGAATGGGTTCCGCATTCAGCTATGTACGAGAAGCAATTCATAAAATTGACCCAGTTCGTCCCCACCATTATCAACCCATGAACTCTGTCCCAGATGTCGACGGAGCTTTCTATCCACATATTAATTCTGTAAAAAATGCAGCTAAAAATAACAAAAAACCCTATGTCTTATCAGAGTACTTGCACGCAATGGGAAATGCTTGTGGAAATATGGAGGAATACTGGGATATCATTTATGCTCACGACCATATGATCGGTGGCTATATTTGGGATTGGGTAGACCAAGGCATGAGAGCAACATATAATCCAAACGGCGAAAAAACACGAAAGGGATTTAAGTTAGCACAAGTAGCCAAAGGTGAGTTAAAAGATTCTTTCTTTGCTTACGGT
>CAYJGX010000085.1:0-9683 GCA_964369795.1 uncultured Spirochaetaceae bacterium | reverse complement strand
GGGCTTTTTTAACCTTGACAATTTTTAAATATCAATAAATACTAAAACAGGAGTCTTATATGAAACACTATCCATTTATAATATCGCTATTTTTACTACTTACCTTTGCTAGCTGCACGACAGAAATCAGCGATGAATTAGCAAAACAACACGAAATCATCCGCCCAGATGCAAACGACCCCACGGCGGCCATCACAATCGACGACCTAAAAGATCTTCGTGACAATAATACAATCGAAACATCTAGCATCAACCTAAAGTCTGGCAACGATTGCTTTAAGCTTTATCACCACGATACTTTTAGCTATGCAGACAGCGATGCCTTTTGGGCTGCAAAACTCCCAGACGACAATACAAAAGAACTCTGGGTTAAAAATGAAAGTTTTAATATTTCGCCAAAATGTACCGTTATAAAAGATGGCCAACTCGTTCTTCAAGTGAAAAAAGTCAATACGGTCGATACAGATTTTACAGAAGACGAAGTTACAAGAGCGGCAACGCGTAAAGAGGCGCTCGTTGGCGGGGTTTGGTTTGGCAAAAACTTTGAATATGGCTACCTAGAAGCGACCCTAAAGATAAAAGCGAAAGAAGAAGTTGGTGTCGGTGGTGTTTGGTGCGGTTTTTACACCTACGGAACAAAACAAGATGCTAATGGCAAATGGGTTGGCGGCTATGAATTTGATATTCTAGAACAGCCAAAAGATGCCTCTTTTGACATTGTTTACCATTGGCCCCATGGAGATAGCCAAGACCGATTTGCAACGGTTGTCGACCATTATCCTTCGCGAAACAATGAATGGATTAAAGCCGCCGTTGCATGGACTCCAGAAAAAGTTGTCTTTTATATCGATGACAAAGTGATGCAAATTTACGATAACGAAAACAGTCTAGGATATAAAAGTATTCGCGGAACACCCGATTTATTAAAGAATCTTGAAGAGGCAAATTCACATCCTGAGGCCTCCCCCGATGTAAATTATCAGGTGGTAGCCGACATAGCCCAACGCATAAACTTAGTTGTAGCAGCAAACACAACAAACAGCTATGCAGACGGCGGGCCTGTCATGAAAGATACAACCTACAAGCATGGTTGGTCATGGGATTTCATTACTTATAAAGATTTTAAGCTTTACGACTATGTAGGGACAATTACAGAATAAAGGAGCGTTAAACTACTTTCCATTTATTCTCCTTATAATCTATTTATTTCAAAAGTAGTTAACACCATTCCATGGTCGGAGGGATATTGGGGAAAAACTTTTCCTGCATATTCGATAGGCTCTTTTCGCGGGCCATAAAGGCTAATACTTTTAATGGGTTTAATACCCTCCCCTTGATAATAAATATAATCAATTCGGCGTTGGCGCTCTATTCCAATTGTGTAGCCATATTTCTTGCGAATATCGGCTTCGGTATCCGTGGCTAAAAATGGATTGAGTTCCCGATAACTGTCTGTAAATCCTGCATCGGTCATCATGGTAGAAACTTGCCACGGAATGACTAAACCATCGTGCTCTTTTAAAAAGGCATTTTGAGTTGTCCAGTCGAGGTGAGATGCTGAATTAAAATCGCCTCCAACAATAAGCGGAAATTCATTTGCATATTCAATGGGCTTTTCTAAATGTGAGAGTAGCGTTTGCATATCGCTAATTCGGGTTCCACCCTCTTCTTCGTCCTTTAAAATTTCTTCGACGCTACGAATTTCACCCGCTTCATTTCGTGTTCTTGCACTTGGCCGATAATCGATCCAAATACTAGCTAACTGCACTGGCGTCCCCTCGACATCGATGACTGCCATGCCAACTTTCCATTCGCTAATATCCTTCATTTGCAAAATGGGGTAACGGCTAAAAATCGAACAATTTGCCATTGCTAAGGCATACTTGAGTTGGGTATTTTCTATGATAAATGCTTCACTGCCATTGGTTTCTTGCATTAAAACGACATCGGTCCCGCTATGATTGATGATATCGACAATTCCCTGTCGTCCATCCCAATCTCGGTCATGTGCAAATGTCCCCCCACGCCAAATATTCCATGCCATGACGGTCAATTCTTTTACGTCGGTTGGCTTTTTGTTTTCTAAAATTTCATAATTGAAACTTGTACACCCAGCCACTGCTAATGCAACGATTGTTGCTAATATTATTTTCTTCATGAAAAAATTTTAACACGATTTTTTAAGGTTGTGTTATTTTTTTTAGAAAAACTGTTTTTTAGGGCGTGGCAGATGAATCTATCGCCCCTCCTAGGCTTTCATCTGCATCAGGTCATCCATGACCAAGTCCCCTTCGGGTCCTTCCTTTCGGTGCTTTGGTTCTGCAGTCGCCTCCGATTTGCGACCGCAGGAACAGCTTCGCTCGCCTACAGGAAGTCACGCGTTTTAAGCGGTTTAAAACTTTGGTTTTCGTAGCCCCCCACCTCGTGGTGCTCCCGTTACATCGGTTAACGGCAGCAAGCGGCACATCATAGAGCCCGCGTCATCGAGTTCAATAACGGTTGCACCGCGTTGGTTAATTCGATCTTTAATTTCTTTACCGTAGGCAAAGTAGTCGATACTCATTCCATAGGTGAGGCGGATTCCTTTATAGGTTACCGATTGCGTATTGTAATGGTCGTGCCCCACAAAAACCCCTTGGGTAGAGCCTAGCTCCAACATGGCATTAAACAAAGAACTGCGAGTGTGACTTGTACCAAAATACTGATCTTTTTCGCCACAGTGTCCAAAATGATAAACCGCCTCTGGATTTTGCTCTTGTAATGCCAACCATGCATCCCGAAATTCAACTAACGGAATGTGAAAAAAGGTCAACGACTTGACCCCCGGATTAGCATTAATTTGTTCCCGATACCAAGCCACCTGATCATCGTGAATCGTATCAAAACCCGAAAAAAAGGCGGTAAAGCCTTTTTTTACATAAGCATTGCTATCCATAAAGATTAATAGCTGGTTGACCTCCCCCTTTTCGTTTACCAGTTTAACGGCGTAATTAGAGTCTCCCGTAATGCCGGGCGCCGTCTCCTTAAAAACCGAATGTCGGCAACTCCAATAAAGATCGGCAATTTCTTGTTTGCTATGCGTTGCAAAAGCCTCGTGATCATGATTTCCAAAAACAAAAGCCCACGGAATCTCAAAACTTTCCATTGTGCTTGCAAACATCTTTGCCGAACGCATATTATTGATTGTCCCCGACAAATGAGGCATAGGAAAACTCACGTCGCCCGTAGCCACAATTAAGTCGGGTCTCTCGTATTCCACTAAAGCCCGTACGGCATCTAATGCCTTCGTATCCGCCTTGCGACTCCAAAAACTCCCGCCAATATGCAAATCGGTTAACTGTAAAATCTTAAAATCACGCCCTTTTACCTTCCGCAAATCCATATAATTATCCTAGCAAAGCTCTCTTCTAAGCGCATCAAACTCGATTCGCTCTTCGCTCGTAAAGCCTTCTTCTCCCACTTCACGCCGGCGCTCATTGAAATAGCGAATTCGTTCTAACTTCGCATTAGTAACCTTGTATTTAACCGAGGAAAGGAAACCAAACCCTAATAAAAGCGTAACCGAAATAGCTAGCAGTAATCGAATCGCTAACAACAAACTTTCTGGTTGCTCCTGATGAATCATCTCCCCCGTCACACTATCTAAAATCGGCTTAACATACCCTGCCCCCGACATGACCCATCCCACAAGTCCAATCCCAATTGCAGTGCAGGCCTTTCGCGAAAAAGTCATCACTCCCGACATGTTTGCCGTTGGCCGATACCCCAACTTGAGTTCTGCAACATCCACCGTATCTGGGAAAACCAACCATGGCATCGATTGTGCCCCCGCAAACCCGAGTCCTGCAATAAATGCAAAAAGCGGAACCAACCCTGCCCCCCAAGAGGGTTGCCAACAGGCAAGCAAAATGGCTCCTAACACATAGACGGGCAACCCAAACCGGTAGGCATATTGTTTAGATTTTTTTGCTTTTAAATAATAAGCAAAAAGAATGGCGATTCCTGCAGCGGCTAACATCGGCGCTGTAAACAAAGCTCCCGACAATCTAATTTGCATTCCTAAAAATTCGCCTATAACAGCCCTCTCTCCCACGTAATTGATATAATACATGGTTAACGCACCCACTAAATCCATCGTCAAAAAGGCACTCACGTACATCCCTAAATGCCACATATAAGATTTAACCTTAAACCCTTCAAAATATTCTTTAATTGTCAGCTTAGCTCGCTCTTCCCGATTAAAAGGAACCCTTTCCTTAATAAGAAATCCTGCAACCACCAATGGGATTCCAAAAAAGAGTCCAAATCCAAAAACGATTGTATAATAAAAAGCATTTTGACTCATTTTTCCATCTTGTAATGCCGTGTACAAAATCTGTGGAACCACATAGAAAAAGGCACTAGCAATCATATCAAAAATCAGTTTCCATGTATTTGCCTTGTTTCGCTGAGTATAATCGAGCGAAATATCCGAACTCATTGACATAAGCGGAACTTGCGAAATAGTAGATACGGTGCAATAAAGTAGATAGGCAAAAAGCATCCACACCACTTTAGAAACTTCTCCAAACTCCTGGATAGGCGCAAACAAGATTGCCAATGCAACAGGAATTAAAAGGCCTCCAATAATCATGTAGGGCTTTCTCCTCCCTAATTTCGTCCATCTCGTATTATCCGAGATAAGTCCCATTAAAGGATCCGAAACAGCATCCCACAACTTCGATGCCATAATAATAGTCGAAGCAATCGCTGCCTCAATTCCAATTCTGTCTGTAAAAAAGACCAATAGCAACACCGATAGCATCCCTGCCTGTCCGCCACCAAATAAGTCGGCTGCCCCATAGGTAATTTGCTCCCACAACGGGACTCTATCCTCTTCCTTTACAACATGCTTTATTTCATTCTTCTTTCCCATTTTTATCCTCTTTATCAGTATACTGCATAAGGCTAAAAGGTGCAAATTCTTATACCCGCTAATTTAAAACTTTTTAAATCAAAAAAAATTGATTTAATTGCCAAAAACAATTGACTTTTCCATTGTGTCGATGTATAAAACAGATAAGGAGTTGCTGATGAAATCAAACGAAACAAAAAGAAGTAGTGGCATTAGTTTTTTTGAGAAATATTTAACTATTTGGGTAATTCTTTGCATGACGGCAGGAATTTTAATCGGGAAATTTTTACCTCAAATTCCAGAATTTCTAGGCAAATTTGAATATGCCAATGTTTCAATTCCGATTGCCATTCTTATTTGGTTTATGATCTACCCAATGATGATGAAAGTCGACTTTCAAAGCATTAAAAATGTAGGAAAAAACCCAAAAGGGCTTTTTATCACCTGGATAACCAATTGGCTAATTAAACCCTTTACCATGTTCGCAATTGCATGGCTCTTCTTCTTTGTCCTTTTTAAGAAAATTATCACTCCCGAACTTGCCACCGACTATCTAGCCGGAGCCGTCCTTTTAGGTGCCGCTCCCTGTACCGCTATGGTCTTTGTTTGGAGCCATCTCACAAAGGGAAACCCCGCCTACACGGTAGTCCAAGTTGCAACAAACGATCTTATCATCTTAATTGCCTTCACACCCATTGTTGCTCTACTACTAGGAGTGAGTGGGATAACAGTTCCTTGGGCGACTCTCATTCTCTCCGTCGGACTTTTTGTTGTTATTCCCTTATTCGCAGGAATCCTAACGCGTTCTATTGTCACGAAAAAACACGGCATAGAATATTTTGAAAAGCAATTTATACCTAAATTTAATAATGTCACTATCATTGGCCTTTTATTAACGCTCACCCTCATTTTTTCTTTCCAAGGAGATGTCATCCTCCAAAATCCTCTTCATATCTTACTTATTGCCATTCCTCTAACAATTCAAACCTTGCTTATCTTTTGCATTGCCTATTTTTCATCAAAAGCTTGCAAGCTCTCTCACGACATTGCCGCCCCCGCTGGAATGATAGGAGCCTCTAACTTTTTCGAACTCTCTGTCGCCGTTGCCATTTCCCTCTTTGGGACAGATAGCCCCGTCGTCCTTGCCACCATTGTTGGAGTTCTAGTCGAAGTCCCCCTCATGCTTATGTTAGTCAAGTTTGCAAATAAAACAAAAGGATTCTTTACCTCTTTTAGATAAACTGCTATAATCCCTATATTAAGGAGCAAAAATATGAATTTTAGCAAGCACCTATTTCTATTTTTGGGAACCTTTCTAGCACTTGCATCTTGCCAAATCCCAACCGACGAAGAGACAATACTCTCTAAAGACAGAAAATATCCCTTTTTTAATGTTGGGATAAAAGAATTTTTTGTCAGCTACGAAGAAGAGCTAAATATTGCTGAAAATGACAATCCAAACCGAGACCACATTACTGTAGAGCAAAAAGAACTAATGCTAGGCAATTTAGATATTGTCCGTTTTGTTATTAATACCCCAGAATTTAAAGAAAGAGTTCTTAGAGGGGATCGCCATTTCCAATCTGCACGAGATGCAACCTATACCACTCCCGAGGGCAAAGTAAGGGAACTAAAATATGGCGACTACTATAACGAGGGTCGCCTGCTTGTCGTACTGCGATACGCAGCCATCCAAACTAAAATCCGAAAATATTACTTTAGAAATGCAGCCGCAATGGGAACGGTGGGCAAATGCCTTTATCTCAAAAATTACGACGACCCTGCCTATGCAAGTGACAATAACTGGGTCGGATTCCCAAGTACCCAAAATTGGGACGAAGGAGGTTATTTACAAGGGCCATATATAGCAAGCTTACTTTTCCATGAAATCCTCCACAATTTGGGCTTTGGTCACCGCGAAACAAACGACCCCGTCTACGGGCTTCAAGGCCTCTTCGACGAAGTCTACCGTGACCCTAAGTGGCAAGAAAAATATGCTTCAGAACTAGCAAAATTTACCCCCTACTATCCCATTCGCCATAAATCTCTACTCCAAAGCGATACTTACTGGGATGCCCCTCCCTTAGTCAACAGCTACATCTCACCATCAAAATACCCTCTACACAATACCCCGTGCAACGACTCCCACCCGACCCCGAGCTACACCTGCACAATCGAAGATGGCATAGCCATCATGCGAATAGAAGAATAAAGGCAGATTTCTTAATTCATTAGCAATAAAGACATTTTTTAATAAAAGAAACTAAATTGATTTAAAAGGCTATCATACTTTTATTTTTAAAGGTATACTTTTCATAACCATCAAACTTCGAGGTAATTATGATTGATTTTCTCCCTTTCTTTGGTCTTCTTTTATACTTCGCCATTTTACTTTATGCTGTCCACCGCGACAAAAAAAGTAAAAATGTAGAAGATTACTTCTTCGCAGGTCGGCAACTTCCCTATTGGGCCCTTTCTATAACCTTTATTGCTTCGTGGTGGGGAGCTGGCTCTGCAATTTCAACAGCGGACTTAGCTTTCGAAGAAGGTCTTGGCGCTTTTTGGTACTACGGAGTGCCCGTTTTGCTCTCGACCTTTTGCATGATAATCGGAGCGAAATTCATTCGAGGCATAGGCCACTTAACACAAGGTGCAATGATGAGAGCGCGATACTCCCCACTTGTTGGAAAACTTCTTTCTGTCTTAATTCTACTTTTTATGACATTTACAGCCGCTTCTCAAATGGTGGGGGTCGGTATGTTTTTAGGTAGTTATCTTAAAATTTCCTATGGCACAGCCATTTTACTTGGCTCCCTAATTGTACTCGTCTATTCAATGATAGGGGGGTTTAGAGGGGTTGTACTCACCGATATTATCCAGTTTATTTTGTTAGTGATTTCCGCAATTGCAGTTTTCGTCGTTGCAATGGAGAAATCTGGAGGCTTTAAAGAAGTGGCCAAAGTTGCATCTGAAATGGGCAAAACCGATTTTATGAGTTTCACTGCCGGAGTACAAAAATATTTTATGTATGTAATTACTTTTGGCTGTTCCTGGGCAATTCAAGCAAATGTTTGGCAACGCATTTCAGCGACTAAGACAGTTAAAGATGCCCAAAAAATGACGATCCTAAGTTTTTTTGCTTACATCCCCCTTTATTTCATTGTCGTATTTACTGGAATGGCAGCAATTACTCTATTTGACACGCTTCCCGACGGAGGAATTGTTCCTGCCATTGTCATTGACTATATGCACCCAATTCTTGGCACTTTTGTCTTTATTGGAATTTCTGCTGCAATCATGTCAACTATGGATTCCGTCATTAACACGGCTGCAATGACACTAGTGCTTGACCTACTCCCACAAAATATTAAAGAAAGCAAAAAACTATTTTACTCAAAAGCAGCAACACTCGGGGTAACACTAGTCGCACTTATCATTTCGCTACAAATTCGCTCAATTTTAGATATCGCATGGATTGCCTCAGATATTATCACCACTGGACTTTTCATCCCGCTTGTTTTAGGTTTTTTATGGAAAAAGGGTAACAAATTTGGTGCTACTGCATCTATGATAGCTGGAACTCTTTACTGTCTATACAATCTTTTCATTCAATTTGGTTTTAATTTACCTACATTTTGGAAGCTTCAATCTGCAACTCAGGTCTTAATTGGAGTTGCTATTTCGCTTTTCCTGTATGTTGGTGTTAGTTTATGCACAAATTCTCAAACAGATTCTGTTGCCTAAAATTTCTATTTTCTATTTAGATTAAAATTTCAATTTGCCTTGCTATTATCCTTGAATATTGATATTTCCTACTATATAATAAAATATATGAAGCTACACAGTAAAGTTTTAATAGGCAGGTTCTAATGAAATTAGTAAAAATGCTATATGTGGATACAGCTCATCTGACTCAATTTCTTCAACAAAATGAATTCGATTTAGACCACAGCTGGCTTGTTCGGATTCACGCATCGACCCCAGATAAAGAATTCTGCCATAATATTGCTAAGCAAGTTAAAGATGCCATACCCCACGCGACAGTCATAGGATGTACTGTCAGTGGCGTTATTTTTGATGGCACCATATACGACGACAAAACACTCCTTATCTTCTCGGGGTTTGAAAGGGCCACAATTACAAGCGACTTTTTTTCCTTTAAAGATATGTCCATAAGTGAAATTTCAAACAGGCTTATAGACGTGGCTAAAGATCTTTCTCCCGCCCTAGCGATTATTCATTTTGGAGGCATGACACTCCATTCGGAGGGAGTTGTCAGAACCATCTCTAAGCAACTGCCTAATGTTCCCTTTGTCGGAGGTATTGCTGGATGCCAAGATACACACGGAAATGTTATCTCGTCGGTTTTTGATGAAAACGGCGCATACGAACAAACTCTCTCCATTACCTATATTAGCAACGATTTCGTTCTTGCCTACACGAATGCAATTGTGGGGCATGCACCCATCAGCGAACTCCATGCCATAACCTCTATGACCGACGATTATATCAACGAGATTGACGGAATCGATTCAGTCGAGTGGATCAACGATCAACTTGGAACCACCCATTTAAGAGAAAATACAGACTACGAAGCAACCGTATCCACCGATATCCTTCTGCGCTTTCCTTTCGTTATAGAAGGTCATAACGGTGCAAGCCGCTTCGTTCAATTCGATGCTAGCCAGAATAAATTACGGCAGTACTTTTCACAATTAGAATTAGATACTCAATTCCGAATTGGGTATGTTAGCCCTATCAAAAGTGTCGAAGAGTGGCAAAATCTCTG
>CAYJGX010000084.1:0-9716 GCA_964369795.1 uncultured Spirochaetaceae bacterium | reverse complement strand
ACTCGACTATCTAATATGAAAGAAACCTTAACTGATAATCCAGGAGGAAAAGATAAATTTGAATCTTTGAATTTGCTATATACTGTGAAAGTTTTAGATTGAGGTTCGATATATTGCGAAACACGGTCTATTTTACCAATAAATGCATCATTATAAGTATCGATATCGACACGAACAGAAATATCGTTTCGATTAGCCTCAAAAATAGGAAACATTTGTTCTGGAATTTTTGATTTAATAACAAGATCATTTGGCTTTCCAATTGTAAAAATAGGAATTGAGGGAGCTACGGGCATTCCAACATTGATATTATCATGCTTAACTAAAACAACTCCATCCATTTCTGAACGAATTTCTGTATAACTTAGTTGAAGTTTTGCCAATTCATATTGGGCTTCTGCGGCATTAAACTTTGCTTTAACTTCTTCGTATTGTTGAAGACTCGCTCCACCTTGGCTATACAAGGATGAGACACGATTCCAAGTAGATTGCGTCGCATAAAACTGTGCTTCCGCTTGTGTAAATTGCAACTCGAAAGGTTCTGCATCTATTGATGCTATAAGCTGCCCTTTTTTTACAGTATCTTCGATATTTACATATAACTTATCGATAAAGCCACTTATCTTAGATAAAACAGTTAGCATCTCTTCTGTTTCGATATAACCATTTACTCTGTAATCTTTTTCTATATCGCTTAGTTTAGTTTTCGTAATATATACAGGAGAGTTCGTAGAAATTTGAGCCGTTTCTTTTGGAGCAAGCATAATAAAAATGAGAATTGCTAACAAAACAAAAAAGGCTGCAACAATTGATCCTTGAATTATAAATTTTTTCTTATTTGATACTTCATTTAACACAAATTCATTATTATCTTCTTGAACCAACTCTTTTTTCATCTATTCCTCCAAAATTACACTAAATTAGCCATATTAGTATAATTTTAAACCCAATTACAGATATTGTCAAGAGTTAAATTTTAAAATATTTCATATTTTTACATATTTAAATTAGAAATATCTGAGAGTTGATCCATTGTTTTTTGCAATTCGTCAAAATTATTATCGGACTCATCGTTATCTTCTATGTCGTTATTTTCTGCTTCTGAGGTTGCAATTTTTTTAGTCATACTATCTAAATCGGAAGCCATAACCGAAGATTGCCCTCGTCTTGAAGCATTAGACGACTGTTCTATTGAATCAATCCCAAACATGGGATTTTCGGACATCGATTCTTCAAAAATGTTATTATATTCATTGACATTTGCAGCAAGTGACTCTGTTAGTTCTTCCACAGGTTCAATTTTACTTATAGCTTCATCTATTTCATTTTGCTCAATTGTTGGGCTTAAATGACTAGTGGGCTTGCAAATGATATCAAACATTTCATCGGAAATGACTTTACCTTCTATAAAGGAACTTTTTTCCGAATTATTAGCAAAAAACTGTTGAGTTAAATTTTGTGGGGTCTCTTCATCTTCTACATCTTCTACATCTCGTGTCTTAAAGTGAGAAACAGTTATATTTAAACTTCCAATTGCTTCTGCATTTAAGGCTGTCATATCTTTAACTTCTACCATAGTCGAACTCATTTGGCGTGCCCCAGAATTTAAATCATTAATTCCTGACTGAACGGTATCTCCAAAGTTTCTAATATTAGAAAGAGTTTTATCTAAGATTACAACGTCTTTTTTCATTGCATCTGAATTTTCTTTAATATCTCGGGAGGAGAATGCTAGAGCTTTCATGACACCCATAATCTCATTTGAACCGGATGAAATCTCGCCGATAGATCTTGCAATATCTTCTAATGCAATATTGAAGTTATTTGTTTCCATCTGAATATGTTCAAAGAAAAATTTACTTTCATTTGAAGATTCCATAACCGTTTTCATTCTATTTGCTACGATATCGATAATTTCTTGTATCTTACGTGCATTGGTATTGGTCATTTCTGCTAATTTTCGAATCTCTTGTGCAACCACCGCAAAACCTTTTCCTGCTTCGCCCGCATGCGCTGCCTCGATGGACGCATTCATTGCCAATAAGTTCGTTTGATCGGAAATCATATTAATAATATCTACAATTTGAAGAATATTATTTACGTCTTGTGTTGATTGCCGTACAAGTTCATTTGTTTTCGAGACCTTATCTCCACCATCTGCAACCGCACTTACAAGAACTTCCCCTGCTTCTCTTCGCTTAGTAGCGATATCCGATACATTTAATAATGAAGTAGTCATTTGTACAATTGAACTAGATGATTGCTCTACATTGATAGATTGCTCTTCAATTTTTGTAGCAAGTTCGGTAATTTTAAGTAAAAAATGTTTTAATGTGTCTGACGATGTATTAATGTCTGAAATAAGATCGCCAATTTGTCCACTAAGATTTGTTACCCCTGTAGTTATGGTGTCTACCTTTCGAGCTGAACTAGTGGTAACATTTAGCAACTCTTCCTTCATGGAAATAGATTCACTAGCCACTTTTTTAATTCTGTTAATGATAAGATTAAAATCTTTTACAAAGATATTAATAAATTCGACAAGGGGCGTGAATTCATTTGTCCGTCCGAAAGTAATAGTCGAAGTGAAATCGCCCTGACTAATAGTTTGAATTTCGTCACTAACATTATCGAGAGAAGTGGCAATTACGCGCTGTATAGAAATGAAGACAAGCGCAAGAAAGAAAATTACCAAGAAGATCGCCACTAAAATAATTCTAATAATATTTCCAGAAGCTTCGTTTCTAGTCTCTTCGATGATTTGAACTAGTTCTGAAATACTAGATTTCATAAGTGCACCTGTGACTTCGCTCATAAAAATAATTTTAACATGCGCCATGTTAATATCATAATCGTTTGCATCTCTTTCTAAGTATAATAACCCTGGCATAGTTTCAAACTCTAAAGGATTCTTTTGCTGAAGACTACTCATTACATCTTTTACCGATTGCACGTCTACAAGTTGCTCGTTCCATTTTGCTTGGGTCTCGGTCAAAATGTTTATTACTTCTTCGTTTCCAATATCTCTTCTGTGTTCAAGTGCATAATCCACGAAGTCCATAAAATCTTTATCAAACGAATTTAACACCGTCTCCCAATTTTCATAAGAGCGCGATAAAACGGGGCTTATTAATATCTGTGAACCCATATCGGAAATGTTTTGGAAGCTGTTTTCTAACCGACTCACTTTCGATGATAGAACATTAAAAAAATCTACCGTTGAGTTAAAAGAAATGGAAGACGAGGTGACAAGTGCAACACTGGCTACAACCATGACTAAAATTGCTATAATAAATTGATTCCGAATTTTCATTTATAAATCTCCAAGATATTTCTATTTTACACTAATTTACGAAAAAACACAAAGAAAAAAAATAGTTTTCGTCTATTTTCCGCAACATTTTTTATATTTTTTTCCACTTTCGCAGGGGCAAGGTTCATTCCTACCTACTTCTTTAAGAGAAGATTCGGATTTTGACTCGTTTGACACACGCCCCCAATCATAAAACCATTGTCCATCAATCTTTGCGAAATGGCTTAATTCATGATGCTCATAAATCATTGAATTTTGTGAAAACTGAGCAATAAACTCAACCTTACCTTCGCTATCATTTTCTAAACCGTCAATCGTATTAATAATATTTAAACCTAACCATACAGACTCTTCTGCCCATTTTTTAGTTTCTTCCATATTGAGATTGTCTCGTCTACTTGCAATATGTGTTTGTTCTATATAGTCAATTTTATTTTTAACGTAGGCACTGTAACGAGCCCTCATAACTGCTTGCGCCGTGGGTGCAATTTTTTTATTAATATGATACAACTCGCAACAGTTTGAATATTTTTCTTTACTTCCACATGGACAACTCATATGAAACACTCCTCAATTGTTATATTTTATTTGATTTTTAATAAAAAGTCGAGTATAATCATCATTATGAAAGAGAAAAATGTATTACTAAACTCATCTATGCTTCCATACGAAGCAACTCCTTTTAATGAAATAAAAGAACAAAATTTCATCCCTGCACTTCAATTTGCAATTAAACAATCGGAATCAAATATAAATACAATTTGCAATAACATAGAAGAAGCTAATTTTCAAAATACTCTTTTAGCATTGTCTAATGGAGAAAAAAATTTAGAAAAAATTGCAACTATCAATAGCAACTTATATTCGCTCCATTCAAACGATAGCTTCAAGCAAATGAGTCAAGAAATTAGCCAAATGCTCTCCCAATACAGTAGCAAAGTCTATACCAACCCTCTTTTATTTAAACGAGTTCAGACTCTTTATAAAAAGACCAAAGAGACATGCCCATCAACATCCTTTTCAATAGAAGAAAAACGAATTATAGAAATTTCTTACAAATCCTTTGTCCGTAAAGGCGCCCTTTTAAACGACCAAGAAAAAAATCGTATTTCCCAAATCGACGAACGAAAAAGCCTCCTTGCACTCCAATTTTCTCAAAACAGCTTAAATGCGACAAATGCATTTAGCTTAAATGTTACCGATAAATCAAAACTCGACGGGATGCCTGAACTAGCCCTAGAATTAGCGGCAGAAGAGGCAAAAAAAGCCAACCAAATGGGCTGGACTTTCACATTGCAACCTTCTTCCCTAATGCCACTTTTAACCTATTGCAAAGAACGCGAAATTCGAGAAACCCTCTTTAAAGCAAATAGCACTAAATCGCTATCGGGAGAATTTAGCAACACCGATATTATTAACGAAATGCTCGCACTACGCGATGAACGAGCAAATTTGCTAGGCTACAAAAACCATGCCCAATTTGTTTTAGAAGAACGCATGGCAAAATCGCCAGAAAAAGTTAACCAATTTTTAGACGACCTTTACACCTACGCCTTTCCTGCCGCTCAAAAAGAGATAGAGACGCTAAAGGCATTTGCTAGCGAAAAAGATGGCATTACCCCCGCCGATTTCCAGGCGTGGGACCAAGGCTATTACAGCAACTTACTAAAACAAGAGCGTTTTGATTACGACCCAGAGACCTTTCGCCCCTATTTTAAGTGCGAAAATGTCATTCAAGGTCTATTTGATATAACCACAAAACTTTACGGCATTACCTTTCGCCCCATTTCGTTGCCAGTCTATCATCCCGAAGTCAAAGTTTTTGAAGTTTTAGATAATATCGATGGAAAAGGCGAACTAGAGACTATCGGGCTATTGTATATGGATTTGTTTCCACGCGAAACCAAACAAGGGGGTGCGTGGATGTCCTCTTTTAAAAGCCAGTCTATTAATTTAGCTACAGGAAAAAGAGAGGTTCCGCATATCGTCGTTGCTGGAAATTTTACTCCAAGCACACCAGACAAACCGGCACTTCTTAGCCTAAGCGATGCGAACACCCTTTTTCACGAAATGGGACACGCACTGCATGGGCTACTAAGCGATGTCACCTACGAAACCCTTGCAAGTCCAAACGTCCTGTGGGATTTTGTTGAACTCCCTTCCCAGATTATGGAAAATTGGTTAAGTGAAAAAGAGGCATTAGACCTTTTTGCAGCACATTATGAAACAGGCGAAAAGTTGCCAAAAGAACTAATTAACAAGTGGATTGCTTCTAAAAATTTTATGTCTGGACTATTTAACTTACGCCAATTATCTTTAGCTAGCCTCGACATGGTTTACCATACATTAAACTTAGATGGAAAAGACAGTGCACAATTAGATATCCTTCAATTCGAGCAATCGGCAACGGAAAAATTTCGATTGCTTCCACCTACGGGAGGAGCTATTTCGCCCACCTTTGGTCACCTCTTTGCAGGTGGGTATAGTGCAGGTTATTATTCATATAAATGGGCAGAACTCCTAGATGCCGATGCATTTGAATTTTTTAAGTCAAAAGGTATTTTTGATCAAACAACAGCAAAAGCTTTTCGTAAGCTACTAGCAAGCGGAAACACAAGAGAACCAATGGAACTTTATGAAGAATTTAGAGGTGGAAGCCCTGACCCTAAGGCTCTCCTTCGTCGCGATGGACTTATAAAATAAAAGAAGGTAGTCATTATGAAAGAACTATTAGTAGATTTGATACAAACAATATTCGCACTTGTTTCTCATTTTTTGTTGTTTTCAAAATTACCTCTCCTTAAAAAACAGAACATCCCCGACAGTATAGACTTAGAAAAAAAGCTATCGATTATTATCCCTGTTAGAAACGAAGAAAATAATATACAATTGCTACTAAATAGCCTTAAAAACCAAAGCCACGCACCTTTAGAAATTATTTGTGTTGATGATGATTCTACCGATAATACGACAGAGATTATTAAACAATTTGCAGGCGTTAAGCTAATGAATGCAAAAACAAATGATGCTAATTGGCATGGAAAAACGGCCGCTTGTTTTGTAGGCGCACAAGCGGCAAAAGGGGAACTTTTTCTCTTCCTCGATGCAGATGTCACTTTAACCCCGACTGCCCTTTCACAACTCCTATATACCCATCAACAAGAGCAAAAAACAATATCCTTATTACCCTATCATCAAACTCAAAAAAAATATGAATCCCTATCCCTCTATTTTAATTTAATGGAAGTTGCCGCTACGGGTGCAGCGACCCTATTTCCTTGCAAGAAGACAGGACTTTTTGGCCCGCTTATTTTAATTTCTAAAAAAGATTATGAAGCAATTGGTGGGCACGAGGCAATCAAAGGAACCATTATAGATGACATTGAACTGGGAATGAAATTAAACGAGAGAAAAATCCCATTTAAACTTTTAATGGGTAGAGGCATAGTCAGCTTTAGGATGTACCCTAATGGCACAAAAGAACTTTTATTAGGGTGGACAAAAAATTTTGCAAGCGGCGCAATGTCGATGCCTCTAGTTTTACTACTTTTAAATGTTGTTTGGATTATTGGTTCGGGTGCCATCTACATTGCCCTTATTAAGTCTTTTATTTATTTCGACCCACTAGCAACCTCAATAATTTGCACTTTATTTGTCGCCTATAATATTTTGATAACTATCTTATTTAGACAAATTGGAAATTTTAAAATTATACATATTTTTCTATTCCCACTCCATTGGGTTTTCTTTTGTTTGGTCTTTATATCTTCACTTTTTGCTAAAATTTTTAAAATACCAGTTTCCTGGAAGGGGCGAAAATGCCGTTAATAGAGACAACACAAACGACATGGCTTATTCTTGCGTTTACCCTTTGGCCTATCATTCAGATTTCGATTGCGCTCTTTTGTAAATTTTTACCTAAAAAAATTTTTGATTACAACAATTTCTTTTTTAAATCTCGAAGATGGGAAAAGTCTGGGCAGTTTTATGAGAAAGTTTTTAAAGTTAAAAAATGGAAAGAATTTCTCCCTGACGGGAGTGCCTGTTTTAAAAACGAATACAAGAAAAAACATATGAGCAACTTTTCCGAAGAGAATATTCAAAAATTTTTATATGAATCCTGTAAAGCAGAATGGGTTCACCTACTAGCCATACCCCCATTTTTAATATTTACAATTTTTTGTGAATTTTATTTTGTTCTTTGCATGGCAGCATATGCACTTATTGTAAACTTGCCCTGTGTGCTAGTACAAAGATACAATCGCCCACGGCTAATTAAGATTTTAGATAAAAAACAAAAAAAATATAAAGAAGTATAAAATGTACAACAAAATTATTTTAACTTTACTTATTGCAGTCGCAATTTTCACCATGGCTTCGTGCAATCTTTTCCCGCACGCAGAAATCCCTTCCTCTCCAGACTATTATAATATCGATGAATTTGATTTTGATATTATCATTGTGGGTGGTCAATCAAATGCCTATGGCTATGGTCATGACCTTGGAGCTGAACCCTATAATCCAGTCGAACCTATTTATCAATATGTCCAAAAAGAAGATAAAGTCTGTTTAGAAACCGAACGAAAATTTCATGATGATTATAATAGTGCTAGAAGTTTTTCTCATCAATTTGCACTGCGATATGCAAAGGATAAATTAGCAGATGATAAAAAATTATTAGTCATCAATGTCGCCATAGGCGGTACTCCTATTGCGAACTTAGGAATAAACGAAAACGGCGAAGAAAGTGATACATATAAAAAGACAATTCAAATCATCAATAAATTTAAAGTAAATGCAAACAACCAATTTGCAGCCTTTTTATGGCACCAAGGGGAGTCCGATGTTATAGACGAAACCCAACCAACCCTTTTTAATACAATGCTAAAATCGACTTTCACTGGAATACAAAATGCAATAGGAGAACCTACCCCTATTGTTGCTGCCGACTTTACACAAGCTTGGCGAGAAGGTAATGGCAAAGTATATAATCCAGAAAAAATATCCAATGAAATTCGCGATGTCATATCCGAGCTAAATGGTAAATTTATCGAAACCGATAATATTGCCTCGCTATCAGATCAAATTCATTTTAGCAAGGCAGGTACCATAGAGCTTGGCAATTTATACTACGAGGCTTTTTTGGAATTTTAATTATTCTAAAAGACTTCTAAAAAATGAATAAAAATCGGTATTCTCTTTTACATTATTTGCAAACTCTTGCCCAATTTGCTCGGGTGCATAAATAAAGACAGGAACCTTTGCTTTTGTATGTGCCGTACTGGTAAAGAAAAAACCCTTTTCGCTTTTTATAATACCCCCCGTTTCGTGATCGGCAGTAACTACAACCATCGTTTTGCCATCTTGCATAGCAAACTGTAGTGCGCTTTCTACGGCTAAATCGAATTCGGTTAACTGGCGAGCAAATTCTAAATCGTTTTTATGGCAATAGGTATCAATTTGACTCCCTTCTACCATTAAGAAGAAGCCATTTTCGTTTTTATTTAATATTTCTAATGCTTTGTTCGTCATTTCTAGTAAAGAAGGTTCGTTTTCATCGTAAGTTGTTAATGCCTTATCGGAAAACATTCCTAGTACATTTCCCTCTGTAATTTGAGCTAGTTCATCTTTATTTCTTGGGAGCGAATAACCTTTTTGTTTCATTTTATCTAGTAGTGCAGGTGACCAATAATCCCAACCACCCCCTAAAATGATATCAAATTCCTCGTCGCTGATATCGGCGGCAATCTGTCTCTCGTTATCGCGATCTTTATTGCTCGCAATAAAAGCAGCTGGCGTCGCATGGGTGACAGTAGCTGTCACAACCACACCCGTAGCCATCCCCACTTCCTCGCAGAAATCGGCAATAGAGGGAACTTCGTTATCATCCCCATCAACACCAATACTTCTATTATAAGTTTTAATCCCACAGGCTAAAGCAGTACCACTTGCCGCGGAATCGGTAACCGCTGAGCCAAGTGAATTTGTCCCCATTTTACCTAAATAAGGAATTTTTTCCATGGCAAAGCGTTCGACGTTTGCCAATTCTTTTGTGTAGGCAATTTGATTGAAGCCCATTCCATCGCCAATGAGAAAGATGATATTCTCTATATCGTTTCCAGTTAGTTCAGTTAGTTCAATATTTTGAACGGTCGTATGATAATTGTCAAACGACAAACCCCTATCTTTATTTATTTTTCCAGGGGTAGATATACAACCCATCCATAATAAAAGGACAATGACTAATAATAGATTTGCTTTTTTCATTCTTTCACCTCCAATAGTGCCCAAACGGGAAAGTGATCGCTAGGGAATCGATTATGCGGATTATTATCACGCACTTTATTGATAATTTTACTCTCTAATACTTTAGCATTTTTTGTAAATAAAATATAGTCTATTC
>CAYJGX010000083.1:1117-9768 GCA_964369795.1 uncultured Spirochaetaceae bacterium | reverse complement strand
ATACTGTTTTCCAATTTATATAGCTCTCTTCATTTATAGTTGCCCCATCAACAAAAAAGCTAGCGCCCTTGCCTAAAATTGCTGGCAAATACTCTTCGGGCTTTAAAACATTGGGTAACCCAAGTTTAAAAAGCTCCACACCGGTCGATTCTAACAACTTTGCAGCTTCAAGATGATATCTTCCATCGGTCCAGAAGGCAACCTGAAAATCCCCTTTGCGTTGAGTCCTGTAAAAAGCAATAGTTCCATATGAACCATCGAAGCCTAAAAGCTGGCTTTTAAGATTATACATATCAAGCGAAAATTCGCTATGATGCGAATCTTCGCTTGTGAGTAAAATGCCATCGAGTGCATTTTCTAAAATCCAACTTTTAATTAGTTTAATATTGTTATTGATTTTAAGATTGTCCATTTAAAAAGCCACTTCATATTTGTGAAAGAAAAGCATTTCATCATCCCAGCACAGATGCGAAGGGATCCCAGCATTCAGAAGTTGCAACCAAGAATGAAAAATAATTTCCAAAACTCGGTCAGCCTCTGCCGAACAGCTAAAAGTTTGCATGGAGCGTTCTGATAAATATTTTGTTACTTGTACGTTGCAAAAGCAACGAAATACAACTTGCTCTCTTTCCATACATATAAGATACTAATAGAATGAAAAAAAGGCAAACTTTTTTTTATCAAAAAGCCAATTAACTGACAAAAAGTCCTAGTTCTTCGCCTGCTGCTTCTTTTAAATGCTCTTTTGCCTTATTTTCAATCTGTCGAACCCGTTCTTTCGTAACAGACAAAATCGAAGCAATTTCATTTAATGTCTTCTTTTTATAATCCTCTAAACCAAATCGGTGTCGAAGGACATCGGCTTCCCGTGAATCCATATTTTCAAGTGCCTTTGAAATAGAACCTTTCAAGTCGTAATCAAACATCATTTCACCCTGAGCGACCACTTGAGTATCTGCAACATTTGAAATCAACTCAGTTGCACCTTCATCTGTGCTAGTAGGTGCATTTAAAGAAAGTGCATCCTGGGTAAAATTCATAAGCATCTTAACCCGTTTGACACCAAATTCTAAATCTTCAGCAATCAACTGAGCAAATTCCATTGGGTCAATATTTTGTTCAGAATAATACTCTACCAATTTGTTAATTTGATTAATTTCGTTGATAGCATTTGATGGTAGTTTGATGGATCTTGTCTTTTGTCCGAGAGCTTTTAAAATGGATTGGCGAATCCAGTGGACTGCATAGGAAATAAATTTATATCCTAAACTAGGTTTAAAGTGATCGAGTGCAGTAATAAGTCCAATATTGCCTTCGCTAATTAGATCTTCTAGGGGAAGTCCCTTCCCCATAAATTGTTTTGCAATATTAACGACAAAACGCAAATTTGATTGAATCACTTGATTTCGAGCATTCTTGTCGCCTGATTGTGCCGCAAGAATAGCTTTAAGTTCTAGATCTTTTTGATCCTTTGTAAAGACTTTATAATTTTTGATATCATTCATATAAATCTTAATTAAATCTTTTTCTTCTTTAGCCATTGTGGGCCTCCTATACCTATATAGTGCAATAAGCGTGCCAAGTAATAAGGATGCAATAAATATTTTTTAAAAAATTATAAATACTGACAATACAAAGAATTATAATTTTCCTATTATTTGACAAGAATCCCATCAAACTAAAGAAAAAGTAATTAAATTAAATAGTGACAAAATGTCCTTATTTTAATAAACTACAAATTGATAATGACAAATTGTCATATAAAAAGCATTAAAAAGAATCGAATCAACTTGACCAAAAAGAATTTGATGCTTATATTTAATTATTAAAGGAGAAAAAAATGAAAATTACCCCAATGAATGACAGAATCCTTATCAAAATGGAAGAAGTTGCAGAAAAAACAGCTAGCGGTCTTTTTATACCACAAACAGCACAAGAAAAAACTCAAATTGGGATTGTAGAAGCAATTGGCGATTCAAAAGATGTAAAGGTCGTTGCAGGACAAAAAGTCATGTTTGAAAAATATTCAGGCACTGCAATCAAAGTCGAAGGAAAAGAAATGCTCATTTTAAAAGCAGAAAATATTCTTGCAATTATTGAATAAGAATATGACAGAGAAAATAAATATTAAATACGAAGGCAAACCAAAGGTTGCCTTCATTTGTAACCATAATTCTTGCCGAAGCCAAATGGCAGAAGCATTAGGAAAACACCTCGCTTCCGATCTATTTGAAAGCTATTCCGCTGGGACAATCATAAAATCCCAAATTAACCAAGATGCCGTTCGCCTTATTAAGGAGGTATACGACATAGATATGGAAGCAACCCAATTCAATAAAAAAATAGAAGATATCCCACAACCAGATATCGTTATTTTTATGGGTTGCAATGTAGCTTGTCCTTTCTTACGTTCCCAATACTCAGAAAACTGGGGCCTAGACGACCCCACTGGAAAAACGGACGAAGAGTTTAAAGAAATCATTCAAACCATTCACGAACAAGTTCTCCTCTTAAAGGAAAAACTTACAAAATAGTTACTTCTTTGTTGGTGGCTTTAACAAAAAGACGATAAAGCTACCAACAAGGCAGGCAACAGCGGGTATCACAAAGGTTAAGGCAGTTGGATTCCCCTCTTTACTAACTAAACTAGAGACCGTTGGAAACAAAAGACCCGAGACCGCAAAGCCAATCATCACCAAGCCATAATTAACCCCAATATTCTTACCTCCAAAGTAATCGGCAGTGAATGCAGGAAAAACACCTGCAGTTCCACCAAAGGCAAAGGCAATAAGGGCAATCATAACAACAAATAGATAGCTTTGTGCAAATGTCATCATGAGGACAGAGGCAAAAGAAATGAAATATAGAATAAATATGACATTTTTTCTACCTATTTTATCTGAAGCCCAAGGAGCTAACAAACGCCCAGTAGAAGAGGCAATCCCTGTAATCATAACCCCAGCAAGAGCAACGCTTTCGGACAAGCCCCGAACCTCCCCTAGTGTTTTCATTAAAGGATTTATAATAAAATAGGCCGGAGTCAAAAACATAAGTCCCAATAGAACTCCATAATATTGTTTAGTTTTTAAAACCTCTAAAGGTGAAAATTGCTTTTGGTTTGCGAAGTCGGGAGTTTTAAGTCCTAACGCGCTCATATATTCCTTGCTTGGATTTTTAACAAACCACCCTAATAACATCACTATAGCAAAAAAGAGAATTGCAAAAAATCGGAAAGTCCAAATAACACCAAAAACATCGGGTTGCAGCAAATAATTTGCAAGTGGCGTAAAGACAACCGTAGAAGCACCAAAAGTACAAACAATGACTCCTGTTGCAAATCCCCGTTTGTCGGCCCACCATTTTTGTGCCGCGGATATTGTTGATGTATATGCAGCACCTACGCCAAACCCTGCAATCCCACCGTAAAAAAGATAGATAAGTTCTGGCATGGATTTAGGAATAAAAGAGGTCAATAAAATTCCTAATGAGAACAAAAAGCCCCCTAAAAAGACAACTAGACGAGGACCCATCTTATCACTAATTCTACCCCCAACAACGATACCCAATACAAAGGTAGAAAGCATAATCGAAAAAGTAATAGATGCAGCACCGTTGCTCCATCCAAAATGTTCGACTAAGGGCTTTTGAAAAATGCCCCAGATATAAATAATCCCAATGCACAACTGAATAAGTGCACCAGCAACCAGTGGCAAATATCGATTTTCTTTTAATGTCATAAAAACTCCTTAACCTATTATACTACATAAAGTCAAATATATGAATATCTAAAATAAATCATCAGTCTATTTTTTTAGTAAAGCTAAAAAATTTAAGGATCAAAAAACCGAGCATGCTTGTCCCCGCAGGAAGTAGGAAAAAAGCTGCAGAAGGAACCCCTTCTACACTCCATAGTGTCGATAAAAATGGAAATAAGAGTGCAGAAAATCCATATCCAATTTTAACAAGCCCGTAATTCATGCCAATATGTTTCGTGCCAAAATAATCGGTGACAAAGGCAGGAAGAACTCCCAACGTTCCGCCAAAGCCAAATGCTGTTAAAGCAACAAAATAGACAAAAGAACTTTCACGCGCAAAGATAAATCCGATATTAGTAAAAAGCAACAAAGCATAAAGAGCTAAAACAACCCTCCGTCTTCCATAATGGTCGGAAATCCAAGGAAAAAATAGACGCCCACCTGCGGACATAACACCCGATAACATTGCAGTCATCAATGCAAGACTTTCTGACAAACCACGTTCTTGCGCAAATGGAATTAAAACAGGATTGATAACAAAGAAAGTGGGCGTTAATAAAATCATGGTAATAAGACAAAGATAAAATTCTTTCGTTTTTACAATTTGGCGTGGCGTATACTCCTTTTGCGGTGCTTGTGCTAAAAGAGTCTCTTTGCTAGGCATTCTAATAAAACGAGAAAGTCCCATAATAATAACAAAAAAAAGAATTGCTAAAAATCGGAAAGTCCAAGGGAGCCCTAAAACATTGGGATTTGTTAAATATTTGACAAGCGGAGCAAAAACAAGAGACGAAGCACCAAAGGCGGCAACAACAATTCCAGTCGCATAGCCTTTTCGATCACTCCACCATGCTTGTGCTACCGCAATGGTAGAAGTATAGATAAACCCCACACCCATTCCAGCCATTGCACTGTACGAAAGGTAGATAAGCCAAGGCAATTCCTTAGGAACAAAAGAAGTCAAGAAAATTCCAAGAGTAAATAAAAGACCGCCTAAAAAAACACTTAAATGGGGTCCCTTAATATCACTTATACGGCCTCCCCCAATAATACCCACAACAAAAAAAACGAGCATAAGCGAGAAAGTCATTGAAGCAGCCGATGGCGACCAACTATAATAAGCGACAACAGGATTTTGAAATATACCCCAAATATAAATAATACCGATACAAAACTGAATGAGTGCTCCTGCAATTAGCGGTATAGTTCTATTTTGATTTTGTGGCATTCTATCTCCCAATTTTTAACCTTAATGTAGTATAAAATATATTGAATAAATATACAATACATCTGTATAAATATTAGTTATTTTCATAAAAAATTAAAAAAAAGGACTGCCCATTAGAGCAGTCCGATATTCCCATTAGATATTATTTAATAGGTTGAATACAAAATGAATAAGATTGTTTTCCACGCATTTTGTACTCCGGATAGGTGTGGGCACCCCAAGAATCATCGCCCCCAACCCCTTGTTGTTTATAGTCAACAAAAACAGATACAGTATCAGCATCATCTAAAACTTGATGAATGTGAGTGCTGTTCATCAGTTTTTCTTGCGAAATAGGTAACACACCGAAATCGATAGTAGGTGTGCCAGTCACTCTAAACCCAAGTCCCGCTTCGTTTGATAATTCAAACCATCGAGTATCGGTTCGGTTCCCCGTTTCTTGTGGGCGAACATAATTATGGAACATATCCCGAGCTGTAGAACGGTATTCTTTAATTTCGTATCCTGTCTTTCGGTCGATATAGTTGTCTGTTGGACCCCGTCCATAATACTTGACTTGATTAAACTGACTTCCCGTTTCGAATTTTAGACCCACTCTAGGAATATTTGCCGCACTTAGGGTTGTCATTTTGTAATCGACAGTAAGTTTTCCGCAAGATGTAATAGTAAAAAGTTTTGTCACTCGGGTTAGACCAGGAAGTCTCGTGATTCCTTTAAGAACGACTTTTTGTTCGCCACTAGTGACCACTTTCAAGCTTGACATCCCCTTATTTCGTGTTGCATTTAACCAAATACGCGCCCAGTTATCCATATTGTTACCAATGTCGTTATCGGTGGGTGCTCGGAAAAAGTTGTGTGTCAATGGAGCTTCTAACATCTCAATTCCATCAACAGACATAGAAGCGAGTGTTCCAAGATTTTTTTGGAAGCCATAAACAGTTTTACCCACTTTTACATTGATGGTTTGCATATTTTGATCGATTGCAATTGTTGAAAATGGGCAGGCATCGCTTGCTTTAAGTGCGTTAGGATCTGCCGCTTTAACAACAAATTGTTCGTATGCTTGCTCATAGCCTGCTTTACCCCACCACTCATCATTTTTAAGAGTGAGATAAACAGTTACAAGGTACTCGTTCTCTGGAGCAAAGGCGTCATAGTTGTATGGAAGCGTAATCGTTTGTTTTGCTCGTGGAGCTAAATCGGAGATAGTGACGATTCCTGTTTCGAAATCTTTACCATTTTCACGGACAATCCATTTTAGGTCATAAACATTGGCATTTTCGAAGAAAGCTTCGTTGGTAATTTCAACTTGACCCGTTTTAGCATCAACCATTTTCGCTGCAAAGTTTTGGTAGACTTTTTTAACCTCGGTTAAGTGAGGATTAGGCGTTCGGTCTGGCTGAACAAGACCGTTTGCTAAGAAGTTTCCATCGTTGGGGAAATCGCCAAAGTCACCACCATAGGCATATAACCACTTTCCGTCTTTGTCATAATCTTTTGCAACAAGGTCGGAAGTAAGAGGAGTTTTATGGACAAAATTGTGCCGAGTATTAGGAATTCCAGAGGCACGCTTATTTGAAAATTTTGGATCTAACATGTCGGCGGTGAAGCCAGGTTTGTTTGCATCGATTAAAAGAGCTTGATCCACCCAATCCCAAATACAACCCCCTTGTAAGAAAGGAAGCGTTTCGATTTGATCCCAATAATCTTGGAAGTTACCAACAGAATTTCCCATTGCGTGGGCATACTCACATAAAATTAGAGGCCATTGTCTCTCTTTTTGTGCAGGAAGATGCGGATGCTCTGCCCAGTATGTAGTGGGTTGCCCTTTTGCATATCGAATAATGTTTGGTATGCTAAAATACATAGGAGCAAAAATATCGGTATGATCTGCAAAGCCTGCTCGCTCATTTTGAATAGGCCGTGTGCTGTCATAGGATTTACCCCACGAATAGCTCGCTTCGGTTCCAATTCCGTCACCCATTTCATTTCCTACCGACCAAATAATAATCGATGGATGATTTTTATCACGGATGACCATATTTTGAAATCGTTCAACATAAGTTTGTTCCCATGATGGTGCTTTTGCTAGCGAAGCGGGTCCATAACCCATACCATGTGATTCGACATTAGCTTCGTCGATAACATAAAATCCTAATTCGTCGCATAAATCGTAGAAAGCAGAGTTTGTCGGATAGTGAGAGGTTCGGACTGTGTTGATGTTGTGTTGTTTCATGAGTACAAGGTCTTTCATTGCCATTTCACTAGTGACAGTGTAGCCGTAAATTGGGTCCATTTCGTGTCGGTTTACCCCTTTTACAAAAACCCGTTTCCCGTTGACAAGTAAGTTTCCTTTCTTAACTTCGACTTCTCGAAATCCAACATTTTGGACAGTAAATTCACTCGTTTTGCCAGAAGCATCTTTTAATTCGATAAAAAGTTTGTACAAGTTAGGAACTTCTGCACTCCATTTTTTTGGATTGGTTAAAGTTTTTGAATATTCAAAATGAGCCGAACTCTTTGAATCTACCGTACAACCATCAATTTTATCTGTAAAAATCACCGCTTTCGTTTTGCTATCTATTAGTTTTAGGTTGATGCTATTGGCACTTGCTTCAGACGTAAAATTTTCTAGTTCGAAATCTAATATAAGTTCCGCATTCTCATAATTTGCATCTAAGTCAGTTACAACTCTAAAATCCCGAATATGGGTAGGCGCTTTTGCAAAAATATAGACATCTCTAAAAATCCCAGACAGACGCCAAAAATCTTGACACTCAACATACGAACCATCAGAAAATTTAATCACCTGAACCGCTAATTGATTTTCACTACCAAATTCATTGATAAATGGAGTAATATTAAAGGTGGCAGGAAGCCGTGCATCTTCGCTATATCCAACTTCTTTCCCATTGATGTAAAGAGTCATTGCAGAACCTGCACCCTCAAATTCCATAAAAATTTCTTGCCCTTTCCAATTTGCAGGAACGGTAAATTTCTCGCGATATAAATGGGTCGCATTACCTTCTTTTGAAACAGTCCAATCGGCTGGCGCGTTTCCATTGACAAAAGGCGGATTATTTGGGAAGGGATTTCTCGCATTAATATACAAAGGCGCCCCATGTCCATAAACTTCTGGATTAGACGGAACTACTAACTCGCCCCACCCCGAATCATTATACCCAACTGCAAAAAAATCCGCAGGTGTCTTCGATGGATCATTTACCCATTTGTAAGTCCAATTTCCATTTAACAATTGAACATTCGATGCCTTATCTCTTGTGCCAACAAGAGCATCTGCCTCATTCGCAAAACTCATGTGTTGCGCATAGGCTGCCACTTTATTTCGTGCATTAACATTTTCATCTTGCCATGCCGGAACCGCAGCAAGCGCAAATGCAACGAACAAAAACATAATTGAAAGTAAATTCTTGTTCACTTTAATCTCCTTAATTATATTTCTTTAATATATTTCCTCATTGTAATACGAAAAAGCCCACCCGTCAAGAAATATTTTTAACCAGTGATCATAGAGATTATTTTAACTCTCTTGCCACAAAATGCGACACCGTAAGAATAAATCGTTTCGTTTCCGAATTTTTTATAGACGCCTTCTACATATTCATTTTCTTTTATTTGAGCAAGAGCCTGGTTGCAGGCAGATTCCA
>CAYJGX010000083.1:0-1107 GCA_964369795.1 uncultured Spirochaetaceae bacterium | reverse complement strand
CTTTAATATATTTCCTTATTGTAATACGAAAACACCCACCCGTCAAGAAATATTTTTTTTAGAAGGTTGGGGAAAGAGATTTTCACCAATCATATTTGATGTTTTTGAGATTATTCTAAACTACCTAATTTCTGCGAGATGCAAAGTATGCGATTAGTTAAAACATACAATTACCTTTCATAATGTACAATCAAATATTATCATCTTTAAAATTAGTAATATATTCAATCTTAACTTGACGTCTGAATTTAAAGTCTTTTACCATATTTAATAAGGCAACAACCGCCCCACCTACATCGAGATCTCTTATTGCGCTTGCATCACCAGCGTACAATCTAGAACCATTAATAATAGTGTTCATGGCAACAGCAATCGAGTTCGAGAGAGTAATAATTCTTTTTGTTTTTCTTTTTAAGAGATCTGTAGAACCATCATTTTCCTCATCAAATGTTAGAAAATGAATCATACCGATAATAAAGTTTATTAGTTCCGCAAAAACAGCTTGTTTGGAAAATTCAACCAATTGTGCGGAATCTAATCCGTAATCTGCCAATATTGAAGCATGTTTAGGATCTATCAAATTAACAATCGGAAAAGGAAGACTTTTTTTAGTATTTAAATCAGAATGTAAATGATAAGCCTCTTTTAATAACGAAACAGCAACAATTTTTTTTCCCTCCATACCTTTGTATATTAGCTTGTTTGTCATTTCGCTAATAACCTTAGCAGTAGAAGCCTCTTGCCCAAATACGTCTCTCTTTTTTGATGAAGTAATATGATACGATAATAACTTTGTCGTTGTCAAAGTGCTTGTAGCTATATTTGCCGTACCAAAAATCCATCCCAGAATTGGGTCATGACCTAAAGTGGCACCACGGTGACCTAAGCTCCCCGCACCTGCAAGAGCACCGCTTGCTCCAATATTTGCATCAAAAGGAACTGGGTGTGTGATTATTTCTGATAAAGAAGGATTATATAAAGAATCAGAACGACCTTCAGTTGTTTTCTTATGAACTTTGTCGTAACCAGGCAATCTCTCAGTCTTTTTATCCGCTATATTATGATCTAGCCGAGGATTAATTTTATTATTAATAATTGACAATACAA
>CAYJGX010000082.1:9327-9784 GCA_964369795.1 uncultured Spirochaetaceae bacterium | reverse complement strand
GGTTTATGCCTTCGAGTTTAAAAACAGCGAATTCCCAGAAGGTGTAGAACTAATTGAGGATAAAGAAGATGAATTTGCACTAGATCCTACAGGAGACGGATTTTTATCCTATACCGCAGTCGGGAATAGCGGTTTAAATAGAGGGATTCAATTTGCCGCAAACTTTGCAGGGAAAGGATTTACCTATCTAGAAGTCGCATTTACCTGCGACAACGCTAGTGTTCTAAACAATATCTACATGATAAACAATGGGCAACCTCACGGGATGCGTTTTGACAAAGGCAATAGTTCAGATTTAAGTGTTGGCTTCTTGCATGGCGATTGGAATCCAATTGCAGGACTCGGGAACACCATAAACAAGACAGGCCAGATAAACAAAATTGGACTCCATGAAACGGCTACTGGAGGGGTTATTGTCTTAAATGATGATGAACATATAAAAACTTTAATAACACAA
>CAYJGX010000082.1:0-9317 GCA_964369795.1 uncultured Spirochaetaceae bacterium | reverse complement strand
GTCTTAAATGACACCGAACATGTAGAAAACTTTACAAGAACAAGGTATTTATACAACGGGGGAGCAGGCAATATGAGATTTGTTTTTAATACGGATGGACAATATGGCGCGGAACACGGTACTGTAAAAATCGACTACGTAAGATTCTACGGCGAAGTTTAGGAGCAAAAAATGAAAATGAAATTATACTTTATCGGTTTATTATTATTATTTTCTTTGGGTTGTGAATTTTTGGTCAACCCAGAGGATTTTATTCCTGGAAACGGAAATGAAAGTTCAGTTGAATTACAAATAGAGAATTCAAGCAATCAATTTGTTTCTGTAAAAGAATTCCCTGTCCATGATTTTGGCCAAATACAAAACGGGCAGACCATTTCTAAGAGTTTTAACCTTAAAATAGTAAGTGAAGAAGAGGTGACACCTAAAATCTCACTCACAAGTGATTACTGGAACGAAACTCATGCAATTTCAGCTAGTTCAATAACGGTCACAATCACAAACACAAAATATCTTCCAGCTGGAAATTATTTAGGCGTAGTCGAAATTCTGCTCAATGAAACAAAGTTTGAATTTGCTGTCACTGCTTTTCAAAGCGACACCGTTCTTCCTCCAAGCGAAGAATTGTTTCCAAAAACATTAACGTTAATAGACGATGCACTCTCGTTTTCAACTGAAAAAAATTTTGAAAATTATATTGGAAACGATGGATTGGGTTGGAATGTAAGTGGAAATGCCTCCATTTTAACAAATAGCTTAGTAGAGCTACCCTATCAAAATGAGTCCATGGCAGTGGCAGAATATGAAGTATCCGACTACGCAACTGGATTTTATGCCCTTTCTTTTAGAGCAGTCGAGGCCATCTCAAGTGGTGCTAACTTTAAATTTTCACTAAACAAATCCGATTCGACTCAGTTATCGATGACAATAAATGAAACTTCCGAAGATTGGACAGAATATGGCATTCTAGTCACATTTGAAAATCTGCGCCTCTACAAGAAAGTCGGTGAGGCCTTTTCTTTAGTAGAAAAAATGGCAATCACAACAACCGATCACAGTAATTTTGCTATCGAAATGATACAATTTTCTCTCAATAAAGATGCAAGCCAATCGGGCAATGGCATTCTAATAGAAAAAATTGCCTACTACGAAGCAGATTTTACCATAGAAAACACCCCCCCTGCCCCTTTGGCAACAGCAGTAACTATTGCAGACGACTCTACATCAGTCAATGTCGGATCTAATGTACAAATTAATGCAAGTGCAACTCCTGCAACCGCATTACAAGAATTTTACTGGGGTTCATCCGATGAAACTATTGCAACAGTAGATTCAAATGGTTTTGTAACCATTATTGCAACCGATACAACCCAAGTCACAATTAAAGCAACAGCCAAAGATGGTAGCGAAAAATCGGATTCAATAATCATTAACATACTAGGCAATTCAGCCCCTATAACTCTTGTAGTCGACGCGACTACAACCTTAACTCTGGTGGAAGGTTTCAATTTTAATGAAGAAAATGCAAAAGTCTCATTAAAAAATGCCAATGTCACAATCGATACAGAAAATGGGCATTTGGTTGTAACCAATCATTTTGGTCACGCAATTAGTATTGATTCTCTTGATACATGGAGTGCCGTCGCCATTAAATTAAAACACACAGACTTCCCAGGAAACTATGACTTTAATTCTGGATGGCAAGAATTCTTTACTTATTATAGACCAGACAGAATTGGTGTTCAAACGAGTGGTTGGGGTGAAATATTCAAACTTACACCAGGCTGGACCCAAACTGCTAATACATGGACGACATGTTTTGTTTACAAGAATGGCAATAATGTCGTTTTTGGCAAAGATTCCGAAAGAAAGAACGGCACTAGTGCAACAGCTTTAGGAGCATTTGGATCAAATTTTAATGCCCATTTTAGGCACAGTGCTAGTGGTACAGTAGGTACAACAACTGTAGATTACATTGCATTTTATAATTAGTTCTCTACAACCCTAAAACAACAAAGGGGCTGTTTTAGAAGTTGATAAAACTTCTAAGGCAGCCTTCTTTTATTAAAATATCTATCTTTACCTTTTAGCTAATTGCTAGTATTCTTATATTGTATCCTGCATGAGCAATCCTCTCAATTTTCACATTGATAAATTTTTACATTTTGAACATAGCCATTCCCTTGCTCATAAGTTATTATATGACAATATTAATTAAAATAAAGAAATTGCCAATTTTTTTATTCAATAAACAAAATATAGTTTTTACAAAAACGAGACTTTCTATTTTTTATACATTTGAAAACCGTTCTTTCCCTCAGATTTTACTTTGTAAAGGGCTTCATCTGCCTTCAAGTAAAGTTCATTCATTGTTAGCCCATCCGCTGGATAGGCGGCAATTCCAATACTTACTGAGAGTTGCTTTTCGACGCCATGCTTAGATTTATATATTTGACAAAATTGCTTGCAGACACTATTTGCCTTACTCGTTGCAACCGAATCATTTTTAATATTTTTCATGTAAACCATAAATTCGTCGCCACCTACTCTCCCGACAATGTCGTCTACCCTAAAAATTTCTTTCAATGTTCGTGCTAATTCGACTAAAACCTCATCACCAAACTTGTGCCCTTTTTGATCATTTGCATCTTTAAAGGAGTCGATATCGATGAGTAACAATGCACTATGGTTGAATTTTGCAGATCCATTTATATGATTTTCTATTAGCACGCTAGTCAGTTCTTTGTTATAAAGTTGAGTAAGAGGGTCTCTTTCTGCCTTAATACGCATTTCATTAAATTGCTTTTCGCTCTCTACAATCTGAATTTGTAATTTTTCTTTATATCCCAATAATTTCCCCATTTGTATCACAAAAAATAATACAATATATAACCCTAGCAAAATAATAATAGGAGAAAGAATTTCTAAAAAAACATGCAAGTTGCTTGTTACTTTTAAATCAAAAATTTGAGAATTAAAGAGTAGATATATATTGAATAAATTGATCCACAAAACCATAAAGTAAAGTTGCAATTTATTTTGATTAATAACACGTATTTCAGTGGCTGGTATCAAATAACGAACACAAATGATTGCGGTTGCTCCAAGTGCAAATACAATGATATACGTAATGTGCAATGTATGAGAATTATGTGCTACATCGTAAAAGGTAAGTCCACTTGCATAAGAATAAATTGCCGTCACAATAGAACGCAAACACATTGCATGAATAAAATATGCCGATATAAAGAAAAATTTAGCAATAAAATAGGTCTTATAAAACAAAATAATATTGGCATTTAAGATAAAAAACAAAACTAAAAATTGCAAGGGTGTAGGGAGAATCATTTTTATTGACAATAAGAAAGTTACTAAAATACCATTAAAGAGAGAGATAATAATTCGTTTAAACGGAGAAAATCCTGAATTTATAAGGGCTACATCTGTAAATAAGAGAATTGAATAAAAATAAAATGAGACAAAAATAAAACTAAATAATGTTGTTATAGAAAAGTTAAAATAAGTCACAAAAAATCCTTTCAATCCCAGTATACAAATTATATATACTAAATCCTTATACGTCAAGTTAAAATAAGTTTTAAACTATTTTAAAATTGATTTCGAAGTTCTTATCACTTAGGGCAATGCGAACAGCAACCATATGAATATAAATGAGAGTGAGCGACCTTAAAGCCCTCTTCTAAATTATGGGTGCAATTTGCATTTTGATCCATGACAAAATCGTAGACTGTGCCACAATCTAAACATTTAAAGTGTCCATGAGCACTAATATCTGCATCATAGCGTACTTGCTCTTCATCGATAAAAATGGATTGAACCACTTTTTTTTCTACTAAGAGACGAAGCGTATTGTAAACCGTTGTGCGAGACAAAGTCGACAAAGTAGGCAAAAGAGCAGCGTATATAGTATCGACCGTTGGATGATTTTTATTCTTTTGAATATATTCATATATACGCACCCGAGCCACCGATGGGCGAATTCCGTTCTCTTCTAATAATTCCTTAATGTAAACTAAATTTTTATCTACTGCCATAATAAGATTATATGACAGATGTTGAAATAAGTATAGATTATTTTTGTAATTTATATTAAAATTTTTTTATGAAAAGACTCGTATCATGGAATGTAAATGGTATTCGTGCCGCACAAGAGAAAATTTTTTCTTTTTTAACAGAAGAATCGCCGGAATTGCTTGCTCTTCAAGAAACAAAAGCACAACCCGAGCAACTCACTCTGCCATTTTTTAACCAAGAAGGTTACGAAGCCTACTTTGCTAGTGCAAAGCGCAGAGGCTACAGCGGAGTTGCAGTCTACACTAAAACAAAACCTCTTAGTGTTTCTACCCTCGGAATCGAAGAATTTGACGACGAAGGAAGAACTCTTATCTTAGAATTTCCAGACTATATACTAATTAACTGTTACTTTCCAAATAGTCAAGAGGCAGGCAAAAGACTCGACTACAAAATCGCTTTCAATAATGCCATTCTTAGCAAATGTAACGAGCTTGTTAAAAATGGGAAAAACATCATCTTATGTGGCGACTACAATGTAGCACACAAACCCATCGACTTAACCAATCCTACTCGTAACGAAGGTAACCCAGGATATCTTCCCGAAGAACGCCAATGGATGGATTCATTCATTCAAGCTGGCTATATCGACACCTTCCGCCAATTTAACTGCGAACCTAGTCAATACACCTGGTGGAGTTATCGTTTTCAATGCAGAGCTAAAAATATTGGTTGGCGTATCGATTATTTTTGTGTAAACGAATCCTTTTTATCTAATATAGAAAATGCAACAATCGAATCCGAGCAACTAGGATCGGATCACTGCCCTATTTCGCTTTTTATTAAATAATGTAAAGACGGCTTGACAAAACAGTCATTAAAGGTCAATAATGGACAAAGAAGAGGAAAGTTATGAATGATCAAATTTTAACTTTTTCGGAAACAGCTCAATACCTAAAAATTGGCGAAAAAACGCTTCAACGCGCTATAGCTCGTGGCGAGATTCCTTGTGCAAAAGTAGGAAACCAATGGCGCTTCATGAGAACTGTAATAGACGACTGGCTCATTAGTGAAATGCATTTTAATTCCTCAAATGCCGTAGAGAAGATCCTTTTAGAACCTCAAATTATTCAGCTTTCAAGACTTATACACACGGTCAACACAGAAATAAGTGCCTCCTCAAAACGCGAAGTACTTTCACAACTCATGCAGCCGCTATCAGAAATCAACATCATCCAAAAGCCTATCTCCTACCTCAATCAACTTCTCGATCGCGAAACAATCGTCTCTACTGCCATTTCTAGAGCTTGTGCAATCCCCCATGTCCGTCAACATGAACTTGAAGAGCCCAATTCTCAATCTTTTATTTCTGTAGGTATCTGTAAAGAAGGAGTTAACTTCGACTCCCTAGATGGAAAACCAACGAAACTTTTCTTTTTACTCCACGCCCCAAACGAAACAATGCATCTACGCATACTTTCACATTTAACCCACTTAATTAAACAAGACAAAACAATCGAAGAACTCATCGAGTCGGCAACTCCAGAGTCCTTCATCCAAAATATTATTCAACACGAAACCACATTTTCTCATAAAGGAGCGAAAAAATGAATTCAATAAATGACCGAATTTCTGTCAACGAAATTTTAATAACAGACGAAAAATTAGATAAAAAATCACTTTTATCCATAATCGCGCAAGAGGTTTCAAAGAAAGCCAACATCAACGAAAAAGAAATTTACAAAGCTCTTCTTTCTCGGGAAAAACTCTCATCCACTGGCTTTGGAAATGGGATTGCAATTCCTCACTGCCAACTCGAGGGAATTAACGATTTTCATCTCGGAATTATTTGCCACAAGAGTGGGATTGACTTTAACTCTCTAGATGGCAAACCAGCACATATTTTCTTCTATATAATAGGCAACAAAGAAAACAAAAATGAACATATTGCCATTCTCTCTAGTGCCTCTAAACTGTTATCTAAAAAAGAAATTTACGACAATATGCTAAATGCAACTTCTTCGCAGGTTATTAAGTACGAACTTCAAAAATCCTCCTTAGAAAGCACCGCACAAATTCAAACCACCGATCGAATGCTTTTTCAAATCGCAACAGCAGACGAGGCCCTTTACAACGAATTTCTAGAAATTGCCCTTTCTTTAGAAATAGAAAACATGGTTGTATTCGATGCTCAATCTCCTTCTAACGATCTCTACAAGCTCCCTATTTTCTCTAGCTTTTGGACCGACCGCGATGAAAACAATCGAAAAATCATTTTTATCACCGTAGAAAAAGGACTTGCAAATAACCTTATCCGTGAATTTAGTCTAATCACAGGCATCGAAGATTTAGAAAGCAAATATGTGATGAATGTCATCCCCCTCTACTTTTCCGCTGGAAAACTAGGAATATAGGAAAAAAATATGACCGGATTTCAACAATTTCAAGAAAGCATTGCAAATTTTGGAACACCCATCTTATTTTTAGCTGGGATACTTATCTTTTTAGGATTCTTTGCAGGAAAATCTGTAAAATTTCTCAAACTGCCATCGCTAATTGGTTACATGATTATTGGTGTTCTGCTTGGTCCCTCACTTTTTAATTTAATTTCGCCTAGTGTGCAAGGCAATCTTAGTTTTATCACAGAGGTTTGCTTAGGATTTGTCGCCCTTAGTATTGGCCTAGAATTAAAATTTTCTACCTTAAAACAACAAGGTTGGGGAATGGGTCTCATCATTATTATGGAGTCCTTCTTAGCCGCTATTATTGTTACCATACTTGTTTACTTAGTCACAAAAGATATCGCCCTTGCTCTCATATTTGGGGCTATTGCGCCAGCCTCGGCTCCCGCAGGTACGGTAGCTATTATTCAAGAATTCCGAGCAAAAGGGCCGCTCACCAAGGCACTTTATACAGTTGTTGGTTTTGATGATGGCTTAGGAATTATTGTCTTTGGATTTGCTTCTGCATTTGCTAAATCCTTTATTCTATCGGAATCGGGTCTTGCAGACGCGGCAGGTTTGTCTATTTTCTTGCATCCCCTAAAGGAAGTTGCCCTCTCATTTACCGTTGGCGTTGGACTTGCGGCACTTTTTAAATTGGTGACTTTAAAACTAAAAAACCAGATGGATATTTTTATCCTTACTTTTGCCTTTGTTATTATGGGAGCTGGACTTTCTAGCTGGCTAAATTTAAGTCTCATTTTAACCAACATGATTATGGGAATAACTATCGTCAATAGCTGTAACAGTCAATTTGTCAATAAAGTGAGTACAAAAATGTCTGACATCATGCCATTGCTATTTGTCCTCTTCTTTTTACTCGCCGGTTCTAACTTACATATTGCCCAACTGCCACAACTTGGACTCGTAGGTGTCGTCTATATCATAGGCCGAACTTCTGGGCTCATGGGCGGTGCATATTTAGGATCACTCCTTGGCAGGGCACCAACTGTATTGCGAAAATATTTAGGGATGGGAATCCTTTCGCAGGCTGGAGTCGCTATTGGTCTCTCGCTCATTGTAAAGCAAGATTTTTTAAATCTTATTCCAGACCCAACCGTTTCTGAGGCGGCTGCAAAAGCCTACGAACATGCAAATGCCATAGGAAACAATGTTATCACCGTTATTACTGCAACATGTATATTCTTCGAGGTTCTAGGACCTATCACCACTAAAATTGCCCTTAAAAAGGCTGGAGAAATTAACATTTAATTTTTCAAATGAGGAAACTATGCTTGGATTTTTAATAATATTATCAATTAACTATTTTGCAAATATCATTTCAGATAGCTTATCTCTCCCCATTCCAGGAACAATTCTTGCTCTCATCTTACTTTTTATTTTGCTCACCACAAAAGCCTTAAAATATTCACTAATTGATGGGGCTGCTAATTTTTTACTTGCAAATCTAGTCATCATGCTTATTCCCCCAACTGTAAAATTAATTGAACAAATTCCCACTATAAAAGAAACCTTACCCCAAATTATAATCATTCTCGTTCTTTCTACTATTATTACAATGATAGTTACGGCCTTTGCAGTTAAATGTACTCTTTTACTTATGCAAAAATTTCAAAAAGGAGGCGACCAATGAAAGAAGTCCTTTTTAATTCACCCCTTTTTGGAATTGTACTTACATTAAGCACCTTTCAACTTGGGAAATATCTGTATAGCAAAAAACCAATCATTCTTTTTTTACCTTTCCTCTTCTCCATGATAACCACGATTGCCTTTTTACTCCTATTCGACATCCCAATTTCTTACTACAACAGGGGTGGAAGTATTATCCAATTTTTCTTAGGCCCTACCACTGTCTGTTTTGCAATTTATCTGTATCTTCAATTACCTCTACTTAAGAAAAATTGGCTTCCAGTCTTAGTTGGAACTCTTGTGGGAGCATTAACCGCTATTTTGTCAATTATTATTCTCGCAAAACTCTTTAAACTAGATGAAATGACTATCCGTTCCTTTCTTCCTAAATCGATTACAACCCCGCTAGGGATCGAACTCTCTAAAATAATTAAAGCCAATACGGAGCTAACAATCTTAGCCATTTCTGTTACTGGGATTACAGGAAATATTGTAGCCCCACTTTTATTTAAGCTCCTAAAAATCAAAAACCCCATCGTTTCCGGTGTTGCCCTTGGAGTTTCATCTCATGCTTTTGGAACACAAAGGGCCCTTCAACTTGGCGAAGAAGAAGGAGCCCTTAGCGCCTTATCTCTAGTAATAACGGGTTTGCTTACAATACTAGTAGCTCCAATAATTGTGCAACTTTTTTTCTAAAAATATAACAAACCATTAAAATTTCTATTAAATCGATTGACATATACCATCTTCTATACTAGACTTTATATATCTTAATTAAAGGAGAAAAATATGAAACAAAAAACATTATTTTTCATGGCGGTAATACTGTGCATATTATCGGTGGGATGTGACAATCTTTTATCAAGTGCAGCACTTAAAGCATTGCCACAACAAGAAGAATTTGCACCCATTAAAGAAGGCGCAACAAGCTATACTCCTGCAGAGGCAGTAGAAGGGAAACCACAGATTGACAACGAGCTCATATCAATCAATTTAATGCTCTTTGCACCTATTATTGACATAATGGCGGAAAATGGCAACAAAGCTATCAACAAAGCGATATCTGTAGGAATCAACACTCAAATTGACATCAAAGACGAGACCGTCAAGTTAACATCCGAAGAAAATGCTCCTTCCGTTACAGTCAATAGATTATTTCTAGATTTCCAAACCAATGTAAATCTTTTAAATTTAATA
>CAYJGX010000081.1:3765-9871 GCA_964369795.1 uncultured Spirochaetaceae bacterium | reverse complement strand
TATGCGTAGACGAATTATCTTTTTTATAGTAACTATGGGAACCTTTTTATTAACCACCTGTGAGCTGTGGAATCAGAATATTCTTCAACATTTAGAACATTATACAAGTTCTGCGGGTATACAAGTCCGCGAACTTGACGGCTCCTACCCCGCTATAAATGAAATAACACACCTTCCTGCAGGAAACGCAAAAAAAATACGTTTTATTATGCGTAATCCCCAAAAATACGATTTAAACTTTGAGGTCATCTGGAAAAATAAACCTTTAGGCGATACCACCCCAGTAGAGGGAGTCGATTACACACTAGAACAAGTCGAATTCAATATCATGGAAATGACTCTTACACCCACATTTCTAGACAAACTAGACTCCAACCCTAACTACGGAGATATCTCGGCTGAAATTACGGTACAAGATCAATTAACAGAAAGAAAGTTCGAGCCTCACTATGCTCATACACTTATTGTCAACTCGCCTCCATCAACACCCGCAGGAACCGTATTTTTAAAGCACGAAGATTTATCTACATGGATTCTTGCCTTTAATTTATCGACCCACGAGCTAAGACAAGCAAAAGATAACGATATTCGCACCGTAACAATAAACGGCGAAACCTATAGCGTAGACATTGACCACACCAATGGGAGTTATACTGTCTCTGGCGCTTTAACCATAGACGAAGCGGTTATTAAAGAAAATAACAACATTACTCTCGAAGACGCTCTAGGTCAACTCTATTACCACAACGAAAATACCGTCTACTTTAAAACCTCTACCGAGACCACCATCTCCCCCTCTGCAACACTTTATTTTACAGACAGCAGAGGTTTACGTGGTGAAGAGACAACTGTATCAACAAGCGGATTAACAAAAAATCAATATTATGTATCAAGCGAAGGAGACGACGAAAACGCCGCCTCTGTAAGTAAACCCCTTCGAACCCTACAAAAGGCAATCGATGCAATTACTACCAACAATGATCCGAACCAAACCTATGCTATTTTTGCAAAAGGCGATGTCGGAAATGGCTCAATAATCCCGAAAAATAGTGCTATACACAACATTAGAATAGAGGGTTATGATGGCGGTGCTACCATAGGCGAACTAGAAATAAATGGCAGTGGAACCCGCTTAAACATTGTAAATTTGGTAACAATAGAACATCTTAAATATGCCTCAACCGAGGCAACCGTCAGCATTTCGACAAAACCCACTAATCAAATAAAAATAACAGTTCCTGCAAATACAGAAAACAATACCCTACTTGCAAAAAACAATGGAGCAAATTTTACCGAAAATGATTTTAACCTAACTTCCGAAAGCGACAGTCTCTTTATTCAAGGTGGCGATCTCTATTATAGTACCCATAAAAAAGTCACATGGGGCGAAGTGACATCGTCAAACTCGATAACTGAACCAGGGAAAACAGGTTTTGAACCAATTACAATCACCGATTTATTTAAGCTTGAGCCTGCTACGTTGGTAATTTCCTTCGATGACGAAGATACCACCGATCAAGAAAAAACAGGTGCACTAACAAAAGCATTAGTTCAAGCCTTCTCTGGAAAAATTATTCCCGAGACTCATGCTGTAGAACCTATAGAAGAGTCAGACATTCATGTCAGTTTTCTCGATTCTCAAGTTGACATTATCCTTAGAGCAAAAGAGGGCTATACCTTTAATCAAGCATCCATCGAACTAACGAAAACGGTCACTATCGAGCTAAGCGGAGATTTCAACTCTTATACCAAAATTCTCTGGAATGAAATCACTACAGAGCAAATAAATAAAGAAAGTGGAACTGCCGAACTTGCCCCTGTCACCATAACAAAAGGCTTCTCTGTCGATTCAAATCCCATCACTGTTAACTTCCATGAAGACGACTTACTTGTTTCAAGCAACCAACAATTAAGTATAAGAAATGCCATAACCGCGGCGCTAACAGCAAACCTTCCCGAGGGCGTTTTACTCCCACAAGAACGAATGTCCATCACTCGAAATTCCTCAAATTTTAAGCAAGCAACGCTTGACATCATCCTAAAAGCAAATGATGGATATATTTTTACCCCAGAAGGCAAGCCAAATACAGACGAAATAACGATCTCCATCCCACTACAAAGTGATGCAGACTTTGGCGACATAGAAATTATTGATATTTCCACAATTGGAATGAATATTCCAACAGACGCATCTAGCACGTTCATGGTTTTTGATGGAAGATGGACTATCACAAATGGTGAATTTATAAGCGAAAATGAAACAATTACCTTACCTGCAAACAACAAAGCAACCTATCAAAATATTGCCACAGCACTACAAAATGCAATTACAGGAGATAATTTTACCATAGCAATGGATTCTCCTACCGATAGCGATATGCCTGTTGGCACAACAGAATTTACTGCGACACTAACCGCAAACCCAGCTTACTTATTCACAGGCAACAAACCTTCAATCCCAATTGAAATTACCTTTACCCTTGTTAAAACCATCGCAAACACAGATATAGACATTTCAAATATTGAGCCTGCAGACAATACCAGTGCTGGAATGCTCTTTGAAGGAAGTTGGACAATTACGGACGGAAATTTTGTAGAAGCTGCTCAAATCTTAAAGATTACAGCAGACAAAACCTTAAACGAAGAACTACTTAAAACTGCGCTAAGCACTGCAATCACTAAAGTTATCACTATCAACGGGATTGAAACTGAACCGACAATTTCACTTGACAGCCAAGCTGTTCCTGGCGATATAGGCATGACTGCTACACTGCACACATTAGAACACTATATCTTTGAGGATAAAACCACCTCTAAAACAATCAATATCGGCTTTGCCTCGCAAAAAGGAATAAAAATTGATGGAATCAATGGCAACGCAGTCAACTCGGCCAATGCCAACTTCTCTCAAATAAGCCAAGGTGAAACGGTAAATATAGATTTCAATGATACACTCATCACCGAAGAAACAAAAATTAGTGCATTAGAAACGGCCTTAGTCATTTCGTTCAATGAGAATGTGCAAGCTAAAAAATTCGCTCCTATAACAACAAACGACATAAATGTTACCCCTCAATCTGAAAACACTACAGCTAGTGTAACTATCAACCTATCTGCTCAAGAGGGCTACTTCGTAGAAGGCGATAGTGCAATAAGATTTACGGCAACGGCCTCTAACGACAACGGCTTTAAAACGCTTGCAATATACGAAATCGAGGGACTGACACAGAGCGCTACAACCAATTATGCTTCAATTAGCAACTTTAGAATCAATTCTAGCACTCAATCGGCAACGGTCAATGGATTTAATAACGGCGCAGTCGATAATGAAACAACTGAAAGCACCGATATCAGAAATTCTGTTGCAAAATTATTTAACGCTAATAATCCAGCTTCTACCAACGACATTAATGCAAACGACATCACTTTAACCCTCACTTCGCCAACGAGCGCTACGGCTACCTTTACACCAAATCCTTCATCAACACAATACTACACAGAAGAAATCTCCCTCAACCTAAGTGGAGTGGTCAGCACCTTCTATTATGTAAGCAATGCTAATGATTCCGACTTGGGCGATAATCGAGGTGTTTCCGCTCGTCCTTTTGAATCGGTTCAAGCAGCTGTAAACAAAATAAAAACGGCTAATACACCTGACGCAGGAATTACCCATAACTTTACAATTTTAGTAGCAGGTGAAATAATAGAAAAAAACCATAGTGAACTAAACACCATGATAGCGATTTTCGAAATTGGAAAACCACTCAATCTCACCATGAAGGGAAAAGGCACAGGAAGTCAAGCAGGAATTATCGATGCCACTAGTCATAATGAAACAGCTCTTTACATAAATGATGCACAGGCGAATATTACTATGGGCGCAAACTTAACCATAACTGGCGGTAAAAAGATAAGTGGTTATGGCGGAGGAGTCTCTGTCAACAGTGGTAGTTTTACTATGGCAGGCGGAACAATTTCTGGAAATTCCGCTGATTATGGTGGAGGCGTGGCTGTTACAAATAGTGGCACCTTTACCATGACGGGCGGAATCATCGAAAAGAATATTGCATTCACAAAAGGCGGAGGGATTTACAATTATGTTACTCCAATAAAAATAAGTGGGACTCCAGTAATTCATAATAATACTCTTAGTAACAAGATAACTAACAGTAACCTTGCCTACGACAATAGTAATTACCCAATACAAGTAATAGATAGCTTACAGAGTGGTGCAATCATCCAAATAACAGCGAAAGACATAACCGAAGGCAACGAAGTCGCTAAACTAGGTGACTCATATACAACACTGAAAGAAAGCGATAGAGCTGCTTTTTATAGCGACTCATCTTCGAGGATTTTCCTATTATCTGGCAATGAAATTGTAGAGAATCGTTTGGTTGATATTGACAATAGAGACAATAAAAACTCAATTCAAGTCTATATTAATACCGCAGTAAATAATGACATCCCAACTACTTTTCGAGTAAACGGTACAATTTCAAGTATTTATGATCTTACAATAAATGATAGTTCTGGATTAAAAGCAAAACTTACCATACAAGGCTATAATGCCAGCTCCCCTGGGATCTTTAATGCAAGCAGTTTAGGAAGAGTGCTCCATATTATTGATGCAAATGTGGTTCTCGGCTCAAACTTTACAATTACTGGGGGTGCTCAAACACCAGCCAATAATTCAAATCATGACTCCTCAGGCGCTGGAGTACAACTTGAAGGCGGTAGTTTGACAATGATCGCAAATTCTAAAATTACAGGCTGCACCGTCAAAGCTGCAAGTGGAAATGATGGCTCCTCATTCGCCGGAAAAACAGGACGTGGCGGCGGAGTTTATATAAACAACGGTGCAACATTAACCTTAAAAGACACTGCAAGCATTACAGAAAATTCTGTCACTGGAGGAACGGGAGCCAGGGGAGCCGATTCAGTGGATACCAACTGGGCTGCTGACGGTTCTGCAGGTGGAGTTGCGTATGGAGGAGGAGTCCATGTGGAAAATGGAAACTTAATATTAATGGATAATGCCACAATTAGAGAAAATAGTGTTACTGGTGGAGCAGGAGGAAGAGGAGGGGATGGAAAGCAATATAACACTGGTCACTCTAGTTCTGGCGGAGAAGGAAAAATTGCAGGCAGCGGCAAAGGTGGCGGAGTCTATCTTGCAGAATTTGGAAAAATTTTAATGTACAACTCTTCAAAAATTGAAAGCAATACTGCAACTGGAGGAAAAGGAGGAGATGGTGGTCACGGGGGATACCATGGTGGAGGGGTTGGAAATTCTGGAGAAGGTAGACCTGCTGGGGCTGGAGGAGTTGCGCATGGGGGTGGAATTTTTATTGGAAATGGAAATAGTATCTCGCACACCATTATAGACTCAAATGTAAAATCAAACAAGGTAAAAGGAGGAGATGGCGGGATTGGAGGAAACGGGGGGAATAATGATAACATTGGAGGCGGCCTTGGTAGTGGTGGCAAAGGAGGTGCAGCTGGCACTCCAAAAGGTAGTGGCTACCTGATCAATGATACAGATGAATATACGACAAACAATACTACTGAAGCTGGGACAGCAGGAAAAGATGGAACTAATGGAGTCAGAGAATAGTTTTCCATTTGCATTATTTCCAATTTAAGAGTATATTTAATAGATAGAAATTATTTTGGAGATAACCATGAAATTAAAATTATTCACTCTAGTGGCAGTTGCTGCCCTACTTTTTAGTTGTGCACCGAGCAAAGCGGCACAAATCGAAAATGCAATGAAGTTGGCAAAAGAAAATGGGCAAGGAAGCTATGCCCTCTTTGAAACCGATAAAGACGTAGAGCTTTTTGAACTCTACACGGAATATTCAAATGACGGCATAGAAATCTTTGCTGCATTCGCTGCGGGCCTTATCGAAAACGAGGCAAAACCCATGCCAACCCCTTTTTACGACGGTGGACAGTTTTACCTTGTTTCCAACAATCGAATGGTCAAAACTGGGGCTCCTAACAATAAAGATTTCTCAAACTCAGGAATCTCTCTACCATTATCAAAAAACAATATCAAATTCGATCAACCTGGCCTTCTTGCCCTCAACCTAAACAATAACGG
>CAYJGX010000081.1:0-3665 GCA_964369795.1 uncultured Spirochaetaceae bacterium | reverse complement strand
GCAATGGAAGCGGAGAACAAAGAATTTGTCGATAAACTTAAGGCCGATGGCAAAGATGGGATCTTCGCCCTCTTTAACACAAGCAAAGGACAAATTATTTGCCAACTAGAATACAAAAAAACACCTATTACCGTCTCTAACTTCGTTGGACTTGCCGAAGGAACCAAACAAAATTCCGCAAAGGCCGATGGAGTTCCTTACTACGATGGTCTTAAATTCCACCGAGTCATTGCCGACTTCATGATCCAAGGCGGATGCCCTCAAGGAACTGGAACAGGCGGACCTGGTTACCAATTTGAAGACGAAATTGTAAGCGACCTAAAACACACTGGCCCAGGAATCCTATCCATGGCAAATGCAGGTCCTGGAACCAACGGAAGTCAATTTTTTATCACTCACGTAGCAACTCCTTGGCTCGATGGCAAGCACACCGTTTTTGGTCATGTCATCCAAGGACAAGATGTCGTTAATAAAATTGCACAAGACGATCTAATTAACAGTGTTAAAATCATCAGAATTGGCGCAGATGCGCTAAATTTCTAATAGACTATTCTAGCTATTTAGATTATATTAAATCATGAAAACAAAACTTTTAATCATTTTTACAATCGCTTGCCTTGCATGTAGCTTAACAGCCTGCAAGAAGAAAAGCGACAAGGAGAAGACAATGATCGCACTAGACGCACTACCCCCCGCAGAGGGAGTTTATGCTGTTATCGAAACAGAAAAGGGAGACATTCTACTTAACCTAGAATTCGAAAAAACCCCCATGACCGTCTCTAACTTCGTTGGACTCGTAGAAGGAACCATCGAAAACGACCAAGCGGACGAAGACGAAGGCTACTACGACGGACTTTCTTTCCACCGAGTTATCGCAGACTTCATGATCCAAGGCGGCTGTCCGCTTGGGACTGGAACAGGCGGGCCTGGCTACAAATTCGCCGACGAAATCGACCCATCCCTAACACACGACGGCCCCGGAATCCTCTCCATGGCTAACGCAGGCCCTGGCACCAACGGAAGCCAATTTTTCATCACTCACACCGCAACGCCTTGGCTCGACGGCAAACATACCGTCTTTGGCAAAGTAATAGAAGGAATGGATGTCGTCAACAAAATCGCACAAGGCGACAAAATCGAATCCATCAAAATTTTACGAAAAGGCGCTGCAGCAGAAGCCTTCAAACCCGACACTGCTTCTTTTAAAGAACTTCAAGCAACCGCTTCCGATCGGGCAAAAGCAGCTCAAGCCGCTCAATTCGAATCTCAGTTCAAAAAATTCAAAAAAATCCAACCCGACGCTCAAAAAACCGATAGCGGACTTCATTACGTCATCGTCAAAGAAGGCGACGGCAAAGGCAGCCCCAAACCAGGCCAATCCATCACTTGCCACTACAAAGGAACCTTCCTAGACGGCAAAACTTTCGACAGCTCCTACGACCGAGGCGAACCTCTATCCTTCCAAATCGGCCAAGTCATCGAAGGCTGGAACGAAGCCCTCCAACTCATGAGCAAAGGCGAAAAACGCATCCTCCTCATCCCCTCCTATTTAGCCTATGGCGACCGAGGCGCTGGCGGAGTCATCCCACCAAACACCCCCCTTATCTTCGAAGTCGAACTCCTAGACTTCTAGTTTTTCTTCTTTTTTTGGGGGGGCTAGCCCTTCGGGCTACCGGGCCAAGCGGTGCTAGGTCTTGCGCCAAGGCACAAGACTCGGCTTCGCCGACACCTAATGTCCCTGCCCCGTTTTAACACGAAAATGGTCTAAATTAAACAATATTTAATTTAGACCATTTTTTAATTAATACCCCTAAATCACTTGATTTTTATTAAAAATGAAACAATAATATGCATACAAAGGAGGTCGTTTATGAAACACCATTTATCTATTATTCTACTCATTTCCTTAGTCGCATTACTTTCTTGCAATCTTCAACAAGAGCAACAACTCTCGGACCCTGTAAACTTCACCATCAACCTTAACTCTATTCTTGGCCAGCCCCAAGAATCTAAAGCCTCATTCTCTAGCCTTTTTTCAGAGACAACTGGAAAAACCCCCAAAATGGATTTAATCATCGACGGCCAACTCGTTACCTTAAATGTAACAGTCACCCTTCATAAAGATTCTGACAAATCTATAATCGAAAGCATCTCCCAAACAAGTGACAGCGTCTACGTAGACTTTTCCTTTAACCCTATTGTTGTTGGCGAAGAAATCTATGCAACTCTTGTTATCACAGAAGAGGGCAAAACCGAATCCATCTTCTCCTCTCAAACAGAATCTATCACCATCAAAACTGGCAATAACACTCTTAGCATTCCGCTAAACCCACAACTTTTTCTCTATCAATACATAGACCGTGTAGATCCTTCAGATGACTACGCTGCACCCACAAAAATGAACGCTTACAAGACGGCCCTTCCTGCAAAATACGAATCAGGAGCAATCCTAGATCCAAATTCTAGCACACCAATTGACATGATCGATTTCTGCCTTGGAGAAAACGGAGAATCTTTTATCCTAGCTTTTTCTACTGAAAAAGACTCTAGTGACAATTTCAATTTGCACAACCTTTACAAAGTCGATAAAGATGGCACCTCATCACTCTATGCAACCGCACTAATCTATGAAACTTATCATATCATCGATTTTTTCTACTATGAAGCCGCTCCCATCATATTTGTAGCAGATGAACATAAACTTAATTACTTTTTCTTGACAGAAAGTGGCAATTATGAAACAGTAAACTTTACCCCCGTTACATCAATAGAGAATGTTATCAGTTCGAAATCAATTACTTCTGTTCATGCCACCTCTGTTAATGAAAAAATTTATTTTTTTGGCATGGATAGCTCATTTCAAAAATACCTCATCCCCCTAGAAATTTTTGACAACGAAGAAACCCCAGGTGAGGACTTAAACTATGTAGTCAATCAAGACGAGGTAAAAACAATCCTCGATCAAACTCTTTCTTCTCTCGACTCTGGTGTAAGCGACATCATTAAGGCTAATCAAAATTATGCTTTTGAACCAATCGTCTATATCACCGATTTTGTCAACTTTAATGAGGATCTTGTTTTCCTCGTAAAAATTACATCTGGCGACATCTTTAGACCGCTAGACTTGGAATCATACCAAAGCGTTGGTTATATCGGAGTTATTCTCTCCTCATATCTCGCTAGTTCCGATACAAGTTATTACGCACAAACTTATGGCCTCGCTTCAAATCTAAACAATAATGATCCCGCAGACGACTTCCCTACAACTCCCAACTCTCAAGAGAGTCCAGAATTTCTTGGCCCCGACCGAGTCGTTGCCGTCACTCCCAAAAGACTATTTATCGCAGACGACGGATATTACTTTACCGATTTAGACGAAATTAAAAGGCCCGAAGGCAGCCAGCCATATAGACATCCCAAAGTTGGCAACCTAGATAGAATTGTCACTGTTAATCTCGATTATAGCATTAGCACTCTTTTCCAAAATACCGATGTAGAATTTACACAAAGTGCATACATAGATTCAGTTAGTTGTGGAACGGGTGACGATTGGGTCATTATCGATTAATTTACACAACCAACCGTGACCCCCAAATTATCTGTTCTTGTTCCTGTCTATAAGACAGAAAAAACGCTCCCCTCTTGCTTAAACTCTCTTTTAATGC
>CAYJGX010000080.1:0-9966 GCA_964369795.1 uncultured Spirochaetaceae bacterium | reverse complement strand
TATCGTAAATAAGAAAATTCTCTTTAGCATTTTAATATTCCTATACAATAATTATACTTTTGTGTGAGTATATTATCAAGTGGAGATTTGGAAGATGATTTATGGGGCTTCTACACTATATTCGACAATCTTTTGTTCTGTTGCAGTAATATCACTTGCTGTTATTGCAAAAATTAGATCTTCTTTTAAGTTGGGAGAGACCACTTTGTATTCTCCTTCCGTTAGCATTGGAAAAGAAACAGCAAATGACTTTTGAGCTTCTCCACTTAAAATTCTTTCTGATGACATTGAAATCGAATGATGTTTATATTTTTCCTCTGCTACAGACCCGAGAGGTCGTTTTAAAAGGACATATAAGCAACTTTGCACTAATGAATCGGGTTGTTTAATAATGAGTGATTGATTCATATAACGAGAGACGATCAATTCTTCTCCTGCCATATGACTTTTTACTCTTATTACTGCTTCCTCAAAATTGACAAGTCCATGTCCTACATCGTCTGCACCACCTAGATTATTTGCACTCTCTTCTATGACCGTGCGAACTTCGCCAGGAGTTAATGTAGGGTCAAAAGTTAGCAAGTAGGCTGCAAGCCCAGTAACATAAGGCGCGGCCATAGACGATCCGCTCCTCACTTCATAATAATCTTGATTATCAAAAGGGCCTCCTTTCGATGAAAAAATATCCTTTCCTGGTGCTACAACTGATAATTGCTGATCTTCTCTCAGAAATTGACTTCTAATGCCTCGATGATCAACAGCTCCTACACTCATGGTAGCCGTATAGGCAGCAGGAAAAGTTTCACCCGAAAAACTATCATTTCCAGAAGCACAAATCAACAAAAGATTGTTTTCGGTTGCATAATTTACAAACTCTGCTCCGATTTTAGATGCAACATTGGAGCCAATTGAAAAATTAACTGGGATTGTTTGCCCAGCTGGAACCGTACCTAAACCTTCTCCATATTCAATGGAACCAGAGTCTCTCTTAGAAACTAAATGAACAAGGGAAGAATAAACCTGTAGCGCACTTCCGCCTTGTGATTTAACGAAACTTTCGGCAGAATCTACTGCAAAAACCTTATAAAAGCCCAATGAAAGCTTTCTCGGACACGCGCCCACGATTCCCACCCCGTTAGCAGGAGCTCCTAAAATTCCAGCAACATGCGTGCCATGCCCCTCTGGAGCTCCTCCGACATCCCAAAAACCCCTATTATCATCATTTATATCTATGTAATTTAGAACTTCGACATCAACACCGTTGGTTTTCATTTGAACAGTCTCCTCAATGGCAGTATAACGCACGATTCCATATAAACTTTCCTTAGTAAAGGCACTCCAACCAAAAAAAGTATTTATTCGTGTGCCATCGTGAAGATAACGCAACGCAGCAAGATCCTCGTGTAGCATATTAATTCCGGTATCAACAATAACTGCAAAAGATTGATTCTCGCCTACTCCATAGGCTGCCAAGGCATCTATCTGCTTACAAAGATCTTTCGCATAATTAAATCCACTCCAATAGGGATCAGACGGAATAATGGCATTTGAATTTGATAGAGTTTTATATTTATGATTAGCCTCAATATAGGAGACAGATTCGTTGGAGATAAAAAAATTGATTAATTCTTCGTCAGAGATCCCCTCCTTAGGCTCTACCCACAAGAGAGCAATCCCTCCAAATTGATATTCTCCTTTTTTCGAAAAAAGCGAGGAGTTGCCTTTAGCAAAGTCACCAGAATTATGATATCGCACTAAAAAGCCATCACGACTGCTCACTTCTAACTCTGGAGAAGAAGGAAGATTGATAGATAAATTACAAGCTACTAAAAAGAGGATGCTTATGATTGATGTTAGAGAAATCTTAGTCATTCGTTGACTCCTTAACGGTAAATGATACTGTTTGTGTGGGTGAAGAATAAGAAGTCGATCGAGCTTCATATTTATAACCGTTTACCTCAAACTCTTCGGATAAAAATGTTTCGATTCCATGCTCGGATTTTCCTTCGATACTCCATTGATAAACAGTATTTTCCTTTAACGCCTTTAGTTCTCCTGGCGCGAAATTAATGTCTGCTTGATCACGAAGATAATCCAAAATGATATCTACTTCCTCATCATGATAAGAAAACCCACCTTTATTTATCAGTGAAACAATATCCGATTCTTCCGTTCCTTTTATTAAATATCTTTTGGAAAAGAAGTCTCTAGTATAAAAATAGGGAATAAACTTTGAGTCCCCACTTCCGTGTGCAAAATCGACCATTCCATCCACACTACGAAGCCTAAAAGCAAAAATGATACCTAGACTCCATTTCTTACTATAGGCATCTTCATTTTTTATTTTGTAGATAAAAGCGGGGTTTCTATTATTCTCCTCATCTTCTCCATAAGGATAAAAATCACAGTTCACAGGATGCTCAAGTTCAATTTCCAATTGTGGCAATAAACTTAGTGCTTCCAAATCTACATACATTGAATATTGCTTATTTTTAAATGCTCTCAGACTATAATAATAGGAAACTCCTTCTCTTAGATCTGAGGAATCATCGACAATTTCATAGAAATCTGCTGGGGGTTCATTTAGTTCCAATTGTTTTATTTTTACTAGCTTATAATTTTCTCGATTTTCATCTGACCGATAGAGCTCAAAGCCACTATAATCTCCATCTCCGGCAATAGTGACAACAGTACACTGAGAGGTGTTCCTTTTTTCTTGAGTGAAGAGTCCTCTATCGTTTGCAAAATTTAGCATTTCTATTTTTTTCACAGTGGGTGGATTTGGAATTCCCAACCCCTCTAGTTTTTTATTGGTTCTAAATGAAATTCGTCGTTCTACACGATTATTTGATCGATCATAGGCAACAAAGCTAAGAAAGTGTATATCCCGTGGCGATTGTGCTGGAACTAATTCGTCAAACTCAAAATATGCTTTGGTTACCCAGAATCCGTGATTATTTTGCTTTGTTATGTCATCATCATTATTTTGTGCTAATGATGGATAATAATCGAGCATTGTTGGATAATCATCTATCATCATTCCAATCCCAAACGCATCAGAACGGTCAATAGAAGGAGTTTTGCCTGTTACTTCGATATTCATCCTACAGCTAGGAGTGAGAAGTGCAACTTTTCCGTAGTGAATCATGGCAAAGGAAACATTACCGCTATAGTTGCTTGCCCCTATTAAATCAAATTCTGTAAAGGCTGGAGGTGTATTATCCTCTGTTAATATAGGATTCGGGGATAAAATAAATTTTACAGGGGGCATCCCCTCGTAAATAAAAAGATTTTGTATTAGCGAAGAGCTATGCCCCTCTTTTTTGAGTAAAATTGAATATGTTTCCCCAGGGAGAAATTTATTTCCATTCCAAATGCCATAAGCATTGGTTCTATCCTCACTTATAGGAAGAGGCTCTTCCCAAAGCACACTTCCCCAATACCTTTGAGGATTTTTTTGATAATAAACGGTGGCCCCTTCCACTGGAACCCCTAAAGCACTAGAGAGCGCCTGAACTTCAAAACTCCAAAAGAGATCCCTATTTCCACACCCTAAGCATAAAAATAAAATTAGAACTACGATTAATAATATAAACTTACTTCGCATCATTTTTCCTTTGTTATTATGTTAAAATTTTACATCTAATTATAACATGTTTATTTATTTTTGCAAGACATATTATTGCATTAACACGATACTAATTGACACAATCGCAGTGAATCGAATTTTCTACCAGTAAACGCGCCAAGGATAGTAGCCATGCCGCTAGGGCAAGGTCTAAATCGCACCTCCTGTGCTGGACCTTGCATCAGGGCATCCTTGCCCAAGGCAGTCCGAGCGAAGCGAGGACCAAGTGGCGCATAGCCTGGTCGGCGAACATCGTGAGCCGAGGCGCCCAGAAAAACAAAAACAACTAGGCTATTGACAATTTTAAGTGCGAAATTTAATATAAATTATGACACCAGATAAATTACGAAAATTATATGTAGATTTTTTTAAGGCACACGGCCATGCAGAGATTCCCGGGAGCAGCTTGATTCCGGAGAATGACCCAACGGTTCTTTTTACGACGGCGGGAATGCATCCGCTCGTTCCCTATTTGCTAGGCGAAACGCATCCGGCGGGGAATCGGTTAACCGACTATCAAAAGTGTATTCGCACGGGGGATATCGACTCGGTTGGGGACCCTTCGCATTTAACTTTTTTTGAAATGCTAGGCAACTGGTCGCTTGGCGATTATTTTAAAGAAGAGGCGATTAAAATGAGCTTCGAATTTTTGACTTCGGGCGATTACTTGGGTTTTGATGTGGATAAGTTGTCGGTGACCGTTTTTGAAGGGGACGAAGATGCGCCTCGTGACGACTTTTCTGCCGATGTTTGGCGAGGGCTTGGGATTCCAGATAGCCGAATTTATTTCTTGCCAAAAGAAGATAACTGGTGGGGACCCGCGGGCGAAACAGGACCTTGTGGACCCGATACCGAGATGTTTATCGATACGGGCAAAGAGGCTTGTGAAAACGACTGCCGTCCTGGTTGCCATTGTGGAAAATATTTTGAGGTCTGGAACAATGTCTTTATGCAATACAACAAGACAAAAGATGGGACTTTCGAAAAGTTAGAGCGAACTTGTGTCGACACAGGGATGGGAATTGAACGGACGGTGACCATGATTCAGGGCAAGCGTTCTGTTTATGATACCGAAATTTTCCAGCCCACCATTCGGGCAATTGCAGCTCTTTCTGGTAAAGAATATGGCAACGACGAAGAGCTAGACATCTCTTTTAGAATTATCTCCGATCACATCCGTACAGCCTCTTTTATTTTAGGGGATGAACGAGGGGTGACTCCATCGAATGTGGGTCAAGGCTATATTTTACGACGCCTCATACGTCGGGCGGTTCGCCACGGACGGAAGTTGGGAATTGCTGATAAATTTTTGGCTAAATTGGCAGAGGGGGTTATTGATACTTACGCGGCTCCTTATCCAGTGCTTGCGGGGAAAAAGGATTTTGTCCTTGCAGAACTCACTGCCGAAGAAGAAAAATTTAGCAAAACGCTTCAAAATGGGCTTAACGAATTTACGAAAATGGTGCCTAACTTCTTAAAGAATGCGAAAAAAATCATTCCAGGCCGTGTTGCCTTTAAACTATACGATACGTTTGGCTTCCCGATTGAAATTACGCAAGAGTTGGCTGCAGAGCAAGGGTTAACTGTGGACATAGAGGGCTTTGACGAAGCCTTTAAAAAGCATCAAGAGGCATCCCGTGCGGGCGCGGAAAAGGCGTTTAAAGGGGGTCTTGCAGACAACAGCGAAATGACAACGGCTCTTCATACAGCAACGCACCTGCTTCACATGGCATTACGGAAGGTCCTTGGTGAACATGTTCAGCAAAAAGGAAGTAATATTACAGCAGAACGGCTTCGCTTTGACTTTTGCCACCCAGACAAAATGACTCCAGAAGAAATTAAAGCGGTCGAAGAGATGGTGAATGAAGTGATTGCAAAGAAAATGCCTATAACCATGGAAATGCTTCCTTTAGAAGAGGCTCAAAACTCGGGGGCTCTTCACTTCTTCGACAGCAAATACGACGCGATCGTAAAAGTCTACACGATTGGTGACTTCTCTAAAGAGATTTGTGGTGGCCCTCACGTGGAAAACACCGAGGCGCTTCATCACTTTAAAATTCAAAAAGAGCAATCCTCTTCCTCTGGCGTTCGTCGGATTCGAGCGGTTTTAGACTAAACTCAAAGATATTTTTTAGGAGACATATAATGAACAAAACAATTTTATTATTAGCCATTTTTGCCCTATTTGGATGTGCAACCACCCCGGTTTATTTAGATCCATCTAGTACGCGAACAAGCGAAACGGTAGACCATACCGATTTTTCTGAACTTGAAATTAGCAACGATTACTCTGTCGAATTGTCAAAAGGGGCAGAAAATGAATACGAAATCACGGTCGAAGCTCCAGACAATCTTCATGAATACATCGAAGTAAAGAAACAACTTTCGTCTCTTGTTATTAAAAATAGAGATTATCATTATTTCAATATGGGAAGTAATGTAAAAATTAAAATTACTCTTCCTGCATTTTCTTCTATTTCGTTACAAAATGATGTCAAAGTCGAGGCTAAAACCCCCTTTATTCTTCAAAACGATCTTGACCTTTCTCTTCAAAATGATGCCGAATTTAAAGGGGACATTTCCATGCAGAACCTAAATGCATCGGTTCAAAACGACGCTATTTTGGAATTAAAGAGCTTAAATGCGCAAGACTTAACGCTAGACGCTCAAAATGACAGCAAAATAGAGCTAGAGGGAACGGCAACAGAGATCACAGTCGATGCACAAAACGATGCAAATGTTAAACTCGACAGCTTAGTTGGAACTTCTGCCGATTTAACGGCTCAAAATTCTGCCAAGATTGAAATCAATGTAACTGGAACTATCAACATTGTTGCTGAAAACTCTGCTCACATTATCATTCATGGTGGTACCATTGGCAATAAAGATGCCGATGACGATGTCAATATTGAAACAAGAAATTAGTATTCTCTTTTTCAACAATCCGTTTTAAATTTATGACCGTCACACAAAATTTAATCTCTATAGAAAAACTCACTAAGAAAGCTGGGGGCAAGATTCTCTTTACCGATATGACGCTAGGCATTTGCGGGGGCGAGAAGATTGCTCTTATTGGCAACAATGGATGCGGGAAATCGACCCTTCTTAAAACGATTGCGGGCATTTTAGAGCCCGACGAAGGGCGTATTGCCCGCAAAAACGGGCTCGAAATTGCCTACCTTGAACAACTCCCCGAGGCTAAAGAAGACCAAACGATTTTGGACTTTGTCATGGAAAGCGACTCCCCTCTTTTTAAACTGGTTAAACGCTTTGAAGAGGCCTCCTCTAAGCTTGCAGCCGATACAAGCGACAGCGCAATGATGGCATACGCCTCATTAACCGAGGAAATGAACCTTGCCGATGCTTGGAATCTCGAAAATCGGATTAAAAGTACCCTGCAAACACTCGGGCTTAGCGACCACACGCTGTTTACAACCTCTCTTTCGGGAGGAATGCTTAAAAAGGCAGCCATTGCGCGAGCCATGGTACAAGAGTCTCCCGTTTTGTTTTTAGACGAACCGACAAACCATTTAGACATAGAGACCATCTCATGGCTCGAAGAAGAGCTTAAATCGCGAAAACAGACTCTCATTCTCGTCACCCACGACCGATATTTCTTAAACAACATCTGTACGAAAATCATCGAAATTGACGAAGGGAAGCTCTTCCAATACGATGGAAACTATCAATTTTACATGCAAGAAAAAGAGGCGCGAAGCGCCCACCGTCTTAAAAGCCAGGAACGCTTAAACACTATTTTACGCACCGAACTCGAGTGGCTAAAACGAGGCCCGAAAGCCCGCACTGGAAAGGACTCTGCCCGCAAAACAAAAATTTTCCAAATGATGGATCAACGCGCCACGCAGAAAAGCGAAATTGCAGCCTCAAACGCTAAGAGCGAATCCTTTTCGGTGGAAGGCCGACGACAAGGCTCAAAAGTTTTAAAGATCGATGGGATTAGCAAAAGTTACGAGAGTCGCCAAGTGGTTAAGCCCTTTAGTTTTGAATTTAGCAAAGGCGACCGAATTGGAATCGTTGGGCCTAACGGGAGCGGAAAGACTACTTTCTTAAACCTTATTTCGCAAAAAGTTCCAAGTGACTCGGGGTCGTTTGATTTCGGGAAGCACACCCATATTGCCCATTTTGATCAACTTTCCATGGAATTGCCAAAGAAAAAACGAGTTTTAGAATGGTTTGAAGAGATGGCTCAAGATTATTCGACAAACGAAGGAACCCGTATTACCCCTTCGCTCTATTTAGAGCGTTTCCTCTTCCCCAAAGAACAATATCATTCTCTTATTGGCGACCTTTCAGGCGGCGAACAACGCCGAATTTATTTGTTGTCACTCTTACTAGAAAACCCTAACTTCCTCATTTTAGACGAACCGACAAACGACCTAGACATTCAAACCCTTGGCTTGCTAGAGGAATTCCTGCTCGAATTTAAAGGAACTCTTTTAATTGTCTCTCATGATCGCTACTTCCTAGACCGAACCGTCAACACCCTCTTTTGCTTAGACAAAGAAGGCAACATCCAGGGGTTTGCGGGTGACATAAGCGAGTATCAATCCTATCTAAAAGAGAAAAAATTCGCCGACGCACCCTCTCGCGAAACCACCCCCAAAACCCAGCCTAAAGCCACCGCCGAGGCGGCAAAAGCCGAGGCCTATCAACCTAAACCCAAGAAAAAAGGACTTAGTTTCAACGAAAAACGCGAATACGAGCAAATCGAACCGCGCCTAGAAGCACTCGAAACCGAAAAAGCCGACCTAGAAGCCTTCTTCGCCTCCGGAAAAAACAACCCCGCAACATTCGCGCAAAAGCAAGAACGCTACGGGGCAGTCGAAGCCGAGATCGAGACTCTCATGCTCCGCTGGGAAGAACTAGAATCAAAAATTTAATTAAAGTTCATTTATTTGTTCAATGGTAAGGCCTGTAATTTTTGCGATAAGCGAGAAATCTAAACCTTCACTTTTCATCGCCTTTGCATTAGCAAGAGTAGCTTGTTCAATGCCACGCTCAATGCCACGCTCCTCTGCACGTTCAAATGCCTCATCTATACGTTGTGCTAGACCCACTTGTGCTACCTCCCTACTTGGATTGTCAATTACATCAATAATATCTGATTCTACACCCTTATGGAGAAAAAGTCCACGAATATAATCTTGATATATTTTAAAATTCTTTGGATTATTTTTCTTTAAATGACCTAGTAAGTTTGAAATAACTTCAACATTGGCTAAATTTGAATTTTCTACAAATGAACTTTTATCAATCGCCATAATCCCAGCAAGAGGATCACTCATTGCCATAAGGTCAGGCATCTCATAATCACTAAACTTAAATAACAAATAGTCCCCGTGCAAAAATCGTTCCAATGAACGAATTGGAACTTTTATAAAATCCTTGATTAAAGGCGATTCCGTCCAATTGCGTTCGCCATTATAAATAACTATAGGGATTATCAAATTAGGCTCTTTGCCTAATTCAATTTCTTGTTGCCAAATTTTTGTTTCGTAATCACGAATACGGAGAATCATAGGAACTGGACTAGACTGAAATTCGGTCAGAAGGATAAGATGAAAAGATCTATCCATTGAATGTACTCGATAGATCATATCGACATTAGAATCCTCCCCTAAAATAGTTTTAAGTTCAACATTCTCCATTTTGAAATCATCTAAATCCAGTTCGTAACACCAATCCTCTTTAATGAAATTAATTAACAGGGACTTAAGAAAAGCAGGGTTCCTAAACATTGCTTTGTATGATGAATCGTAAAAATGATATTTTTTCATAAATATCCTCCTACTATTCTTATAAACAAAATCATCATTTTTGGACTGCCTTTTTAAAAAATAAATTTAAAAAAGCTTTTCACTTTAGCTAAATACCACAAAAGTTATTTTAAAGGGTTATTTGGCTCAGTGAAAATTACTTCGCAGAGGGTCCCATTTCAAAGTGGAGTTCACCTCCGGATTTCAACTCACTATCTGTAATATAAGTCCGATCTAAAAGTTTTCCGTTTAAAGTGACGCTTTGCACATAGGGATTGTCCTTAGAGATATTGTCGGCACTCATTTTAAAGGTTTTGCCATTAGGCAGAGCCACTCCCGTCACCGCCACGCGGGTCGTCTTTTCGTATCCTGTCAAATCTTCATCTGCACCCAAAAATTGCATTTTATGCGGTGTTGTACAGCCCAAAAACATTCTTCATTTTCCACTCCGTACAACATTATTCCACACCTTTTTCATTTTGTAAACTTTCTTTTTTTTGGGCGACCCACTTGCGCATGGATGCGCTGATGCAAAGCCAAGCTCAGGAGGTGCGATTTAGG
>CAYJGX010000079.1:2642-10103 GCA_964369795.1 uncultured Spirochaetaceae bacterium | reverse complement strand
AAACAAGGTAACGGTTACCCTAAATCCAGCTGGTGGACAATTTGTACTAGAAAATGGTTTGACGACAACAGAAAATTTAGCAGTTACGGATTATATCGGAGCACCGCTTGAATTCGATTATTCGAACATAGAAAAATTACGTTATTACTTTACCTCTTTTACTACAAATGGTGCTTCATTACCAGTCATTTTTCCCGAAGCAGCAGCCACTTATGTAGCCAATTGGGAAGATGCTCCTTATGTCGATGGAACAACTATCTATACTAATGGATTTGGCCTTTCTCTTTCTGGAAATGGACCTGAAATTACAACTGTAACATGGAAAGAGAAATCATTACCTCTAGCAGAAATTCACAGTGCTTTTCCTGAAAATGGTTCTAATTTATTTTCATATTCAATTTCTGGTGTTGGAGATCATACAATCTCTGGTGGTGGAATTTTAAATGTAAGTGGCATGACTTCTCTTAGTTTGTTAGGGAATCCTACAATTGGAAATAAAGGTAAAAATGGGGTAGTACTTACAGAAGAGGTACCTTTTGTAACCATTACAGGCGCACTTACAGGTATAGACGAAGGAATAACTCTTCTTACATGGACAGAAGAGATAGATACAGTAGTGGCAACAGCGACCGTTACTGAACATGTCATATTCTCTAAATTTGTCCTTAAGAATTTAGCAAAAAATACGGATTTAGGTTTATCTATAAGCGATAATAATATTATTATATCTAAAGCAGTGCAACTTCCAGATGAAGTGGTATGGGAAGGAGACAGTTTTACTTTAGATGGTGCTGTCTTATCTCAAGAAGGAACAATTTTTTCTGTATCTTCAGAAGGAGGTACTTTTGTAGTCGCTGATAACACTTTAAATAACGCTACTTTTACGATGGGAATTCCAGAAGCGGGAGGATATATTTCAGAACTTGTAGAAGGAGATAAATATACTTATATTCAATTTCAGTCTAATTCTGGTAATATTCTTGCAGAAGATGCACAAAATTATGTTCGAAATATTGTTTTTACAGCGCAAGGCGATAATCCAGAAGTTCGAGTTATTGTAAATTTAGAGTCTGTTCCTATCAGTGAAGTTTCAAAATCTAACGTTACCTATTTTAACAGAAGTTTTTATAAAATTAATTTAGTAACTGAAGGGCGAAATTGGCATGCAGCTTATAATGCGGCAAAAAATGAAAGTTTTAATGGACTTACAGGTTATTTATTTAACGCTACAAGTGATTCAGAAAATAAATTTATCTATGACCGCGTCCTAGAAGATTATGCATCAAGTGCAACTTTATCTCCTGTTGCATGGATTGGGGGAACTCGATTGACGAATGCAAATGGGGGAGGATATGACTCTAAAACTTGGACAGATATAACTAGTGAAATAGATCAATGGAAATGGGCTGCTGGTCCCGAAGCCGGAGAAGTTTTTTATATTCAAAAAACATTTGTAGATTACCCAGCAAATGATGGCGGTCTCTTCTATAGTTGGAATCTTGACGAGAAAGGAAAACCTAGGGAGCCTAATAACTATGAACACTCAGATAGGATACCAGAAACCTGTGTACAGTATACTTCTACCTATTTATGGAATGATCTACGTTATATTGATACAGGTATGCGAATGGCAATAGTAGAATTTACTCATTATAATGCACAAAACCAAACCCATTCATCTATTTTTCGAGAAAAAGTCTATACAAAATAAATAGTTTTGTTATCCTGGCTTGCTATAAAATATGCAATCCCTATTGACATTTTTTGCCATTTTTTATAATCTACATATAGATGGTGGCATAGCTCAGTCGGTAGAGCAAACGGCTCATATCCGTTCGGTCAGGGGTTCAAGTCCCTTTGCCACTAATCAACCAGTCCAATTTGGGCTGGTTTTTTTTGTTTAAATTGATGATATAAGATTCTTTTCTATTTTTTAATCTACCTATTTCGTAAATATAAATTTCTAGTAAAAATAATATTATTGTTTATCATTGCATTATTAAATTTATTCTCAATGTTAACAATGTCAGTCTAAATTTGTTTGATAAAAATGCGAAAGCGACAGGTGGCAATGTCTAAATCGCACCTCCTGTGCTTGACATTGCATCAGGTCATCCATGACCAAGTCAGGGGGCGCGAAGTCGCGTTCCTGCCAAAGGCAGAACCGTCAGCGCTGAAACACGCGACGGGCAACTGCGTTGGCCGGTTCGCCCCCATAAGAAAGAAAAAAAATGGGAAATGCCCGAAAAAACTTGCAATTATTGGCTTCCTATCGTATTATATAACAAATTTGGAGATATTTATGTTACGAACTATTAAAGAAGCAGATATGGCAGGAAAAAAGGTCATTATGCGAGTGGACTTTAACGTTCCTATGAAAGAGGGTGTTGTGCAAGACGACACAAGAATTAAGGCTGCGTTGCCTTCAATCGAATATATTTTAGGTCAAAACCCTAAAGGTCTTATTTTAATGTCACACTTAGGGGATCCTAAAAAAGACGTTAAAAAAGCAAAAGAAAAAGCGGAAAAGTCGGGACAAGCCTTTGACGAAGAAGCTTTCGTAAACGGTAAGAACCGAATTGCGCCAGTCGCTGCATACTTGGCAAAAGAACTTGGCAAAGAAGTTATCTTCGCTGGCGATTCTGTGGGTCAAGCGGTAGCTGACAAAGCGGCTGCACTTGAAAATGGTGCTATTTTAATGTTAGAAAACACTCGATTTAACGCGGGTGAAAAGGCCAAAGAAGCGGCGGATAGAGAAGAACTGGCTAAATTCTGGGCTTCTTTAGCAGACCTTTATGTAAACGATGCTTTTGGAACGGCTCATAGAGCTCACGCATCTACAGAAACCATTGCACACTTCTTACCTGCGTATGCTGGTTTCCTAATGGAAAAAGAAATTACCTATTTGCAACCTATGATCGTTAATCCTCCAAAACCAATGGTGGCTATTATCGGCGGTGCTAAGGTTTCTTCTAAAATTGCCGTTTTAGAATCTTTACTTAAAAACGCAAGTGCACTTATTATTGGTGGGGGTATGGCTTATACTTTCTCTAAAGCTCAAGGTTATACCGTTGGGAACTCTTTAGTCGAAGATGATTTTATCCAAACTGCAAAAGATCTTTTGTCTTCCGCGAAAGAAAAAGGGGTAGATATTATTCTTCCAGTTGACCACATGGCAGCAACAGCTTTCTCTCCAGATGCACAAGCGATTTATGTCGATGGCCGAGATATTCCAGATGGAATGATGGGATTAGATGTAGGGCCTAAGACTAGCGAATTATATAAAACGGCGCTTTCTACAGCTAAATCTGTTGTTTGGAATGGTCCTGTGGGTGTATTTGAATTTGCTAATTTCGAAAAAGGAACAAAAGATCTTGCATTCTTAGTTGCAGATTGTACTGCTAACGGCGGAACAACGGTTGTTGGTGGTGGTGATTCTGTTGCTGCAGTTAACAAATTCGGGCTTAAAGATAAAATGAGCCACGTTTCTACTGGCGGTGGAGCTTCTTTAGAATTATTAGAAGGCAAAGTACTCCCTGGAGTTGCAGCGTTAACTAAATAATTATTATTAAATAATAAAATTTAATACCTAGGATAACGGTTTCGAATTTCGCGAATAAGCGGTTCGAGACCGTTTTCTTTTACAGTGTAAATAAGACTTAGAAGGTCTCCTATTTCTCCTTTGGGAAAACCTTCGCCTCGCAACCAAACGACATAGGGTTCTGGCAATTCGTCTAAATAAAATCCACTGTATTTTCCAAATGGCATTTTAGTGTTTGCGAGTTTAATTAGCGTCTGTTCGTCGTTTAGTAGCTCTAAATTCATTTGTTACTCACTTATTTTATCTACAGATTGGCTTGAAACATTTTCTAGCATTTCTTGGTTTATGTAGGGGCATCCAATTTCATTTAGAGGGATTAAGACAAAAGCTCTTTCACTCCAGCGCGGATGGGGTAAGGTAAGTAATGTTTTCGTTCGTGAAATGGCACCATAATGAATAATGTCGATATCTAAGGTGCGAGGAGAGTGAAAGCTAACTCTATCTCGTTGAAACATATCTTCGATTTTTTGTAAATATGAAAGTAATTCTTCTGGGGTTAGTCTTGTTGATATTTTGATGGCATTGTTGATGTAGTCGGGACCAATTGCCTCGATGGGTTTGGTGCTATAAAAAGAGGATTGCTTTAAGATTTTTGTTGATGGTAAAGCGGATATTCGATTGATAGCAAGAGTTACTAAATCTTTAGAAGATCCTATTTCTGATGATAAATTACTTCCAAGTGATAAATAAACGGGAACTTCTTCAAATTCTGTACGGTGCATATTTAAGCAAATACTAGGAAATGAACCAAATGGCATAGGGGCATTGGGTTTAAACAGTTCAATTTGAATACTTTCGATATTGTGAAATTCACTAAATAATTCAAATAAAATTTGCGTTGCTAATTTTTCTATTAAATTAAACGAATTTAGTTTAATTGTCCGAATAGTTATGGCTTCGATTTTTCCGTAATCGATTGTATCGGAAAGATTATCGGATTGTCCAGGTTTTGATAAATCAAGATTTAAAAATAGTTCTACCTCGAATTGTTGAGCTTGTTTTTTTTCGAAGTCGAGACACCCATGGCATCCCATTGCAATAATCTTGTTCACGTGTATAGAATTCATTAAATTTTACCTCTAATAATTGTATTATATATTTTAATTGCTTGTAAATTTTCTTTTATGTCGTGTACTCTAAAATAACGAACATTATTATTGATACCCCAAATTGTTGTAGCAATGGTGCCACCTAGGCGTCCTTCACTGTTTTTGTTTAATGTGGAGTTATCTACAGCACTAATGAGCGATTTACGAGAACACCCAAGCAAGATTGGAACTTGAAATTTCTGTAATTCAGATAAACGATTTAAGATTTCGTAATTTTGATTTTGTGTTTTTCCAAATCCTATGCCTGGATCTAAAATGATTCGTGATGTTGAAATGTTATTCTCATTGGCTAATTGTAAAGATTTATCAAAGAATAATTGAATATCTTGTAAAATATCAATATTTTCATCAACTTCGTGACGGTTATGCATCAAAAAAAGATTGCCAGAGCAATTGGCCGCCACTTTAACCATCTCGGGATCTCCGTGAAAGCCCCATATATCATTTAACGCCGTAGCGCCAGCGTCAAGAGCAGCTTGGGCGACAACCGCTTTTTGTGTATCGATAGAAATTTCTAAATTCGGGTAAATGGATCTAAGCTTAGAAATAACTGGAACCACGCGAGAAATCTCTTCTTTTGCGCTTACTTTGTTAAAGCCAGGGCGAGTCGATTCCCCACCCACATCAATAATTGTCGCACCCTCTGCAACCATCTGCATGGCATGATTTACAGCCGTGTCGATGTTGGTAAATTTCCCACCATCGGAGAATGAATCAGGAGTGACATTTAAAATTCCCATTAATTCGATATTATTTAGCATCAACTTAAACTCCTGTTAAAATTAAAAGAAAGGAGCTTTTTCGTTGCCTCCTTTTTTATAGATGCCGCAGTAGTTGGCAACGAAAAATGTGTAGAATAAATATTGGTAAATTTTAATTGGGGACTTTCTTTTAAAAGTTGCGATTTATCGATTTGGAATGGTGTCTGTGGCACTAAAAAAGAAATATCATTTTCTTCAATTATGTCAAAGGCTTCATTGTTGTTATCATGGAAAGAAAAGGGGGCTGGGAGGTTTGCACGAGTGGTGAGTAACGATGGCCTTCCAGAAGAAATGATTTCGATATTGTTGCCTTTAAATGTATTAATAATGAGATGTAAATCTTCCTTTGAAAGTTCGATCCAAGGCTGGAAGGCAACGCTTCGGTTTAAGTTCATTAGGTAGGAGGCACTCCATTCATTGGCAATAGGTAGAGGGAAAGAATAGAGAAAATAAATATTTTCTGAAATAAATTCATGTATTAGAGGTATTTGGTAGAAACTATTAATTCTAAAATGATTCTTTCCTGAATCAATTGCCTTTTGAATTTTAGCACGAAGATTGGTAATATTGTCTTCTGGGCAAAAGAAGGGGAGTTCAAAATGATTGTCGTAAAATGCCTCTTGATTGAACTTAGGGAAAGATTTTTGGATTTGGAGTGGTTTATATTCGATAGGATTAGATTCATGAATAGGATAATTTGCCCAAAATTCACGTCTAAAAGCCTTTAACTGGCTCAATGGAATAAAAGGGTTGGCTCTAACAGTAAAGTGGCAATTTTTAAGTATAATTTTTTCGTTTGCAGTTTGTTTAAAAAGGTCGATAAATAAATTTTTATCAAATTCTTTTCGAGATTCTTCGAAAGGGATAATTAATTTTTGGGTATAGCCATTGTTAGCCGATATAGTAATGCCATCATTTGAAATATCAAAAAACAGTTGCACCTCATCTTTTTGATAAAACAAGGGAAGATTTCGTATAAATTTTTCTGAAATCGGATTGGATTCGCCAATGTAATAAAGGTTCGAATTTTCTTCGATATTAAAATTGCCAAAAATTTGAACCTTTTGATTAGGAATTATAAGAGAAGATTTAGGATTGCTTAAATTCTTGTAATTTAAAAGAGTAAAGCCATTTTGTTCATTGCCTGAACTAGAAGAAAATCGCAAACGATCTCCTTTTTTTAAATTAGAAGTAGCCATAACAACAACGGATTTATCATCTCTCTTTAAGATTTTGCCCGCGATTTTACCCATAATTCCACTGGATTCATTTTCGATTATGTAATTAAAATCTTTTTTAAACAAAAAACCTTTAGACTCGACGCGGGCAGGCGTGCTTTCAAGAATCTGCTTAGCTTCCTTTAAAACAGATAACTGGTTCATCGGCTTTTTCTCTTCGATTGCGTCTAAAAGAAGGCGATAAGCCTGAACCGTAGACTGGACATAATGCCCACGTTTTAGTCGACCTTCGATTTTAAATGACTTGATTCCAAGAGAAACTAGTTTTTGAATTTCCTCTAAAAGATTGAGATCTTTCATGGAAAATAGAAATTGATCATCAAACTTTCGCCTACAAGGATGTTTGCATTTACCTCGATTTCCGCTATAGCCGCCTAACCAGGACGAAAAAAGACATTGGCCAGAGAGACTACAACATAAGGCACCATGAATAAAAACTTCTAATTCCATTTCGATTTTTTTAGCATAATTAGAAATCCCTTCTAATTCATTTAATGTCACTTGCCGTTCTAAAATGGTGCGTTCAAAACCAAGTTGTTTTACGAAATCGAGTCCAAGTGAATTATGAATGCCCATTTGGGTTGATGCATGAATTGTTTGATCTGGAAAATAGTTTTTAATTAAAGAGGCTAGTCCAATATCTTGTAAAATTAGGGCATCGGGTTTTAATTTGATGGCTTCTTCCACTGTTTTAAGGCAAGTTTCCATTTCGTTTGGTTTAATTAGAGTGTTAAAAGTGTTGTAATATTTTT